>JBDKUE010000148.1:0-14824 GCA_039679855.1 Syntrophomonas sp. | reverse complement strand
CAACTCCATAGGCTTTGGCCTTGGGCATATCAAACACCTGAGCCGCAAATACCACCGCGTCCTCAGGAATGTAGCTGTATTCTCTCTGTACTGCGTGGTAAGCTTCGATTATACCGCCGGGTAAATCCTTATATGCGCTGATAATTTCTCTGTAGTCTGCCATTGTTCATTCACCTCCAACCTTTTTGGATTTCTTAAATACCGGACTTAATTTAATAAAAATATTGATAGCTAATATTCAGCACCATTTATAAACCTCTAAAACGATTCAGGGGAATGATAGAAACCTTCTCCCCGGAAGTTATGCCCCGGTTCCCTGCGGGAACATCAATGAGCGCATTGCATCCCAGCATTGAACGAATCATACTAGGCTTTTGCCCGGGTAGGATTTCAACCTCCCAACCCTGAGAACTTGCTTGAGCACGCCCCCGAACAAAGCGCCGGCTGCCCGACTTCTTGGCAAAACCGTTTATACAGACAGCCTCTTTAACTGATAAGCCGCCCGGCAAGCCCTGCATAATATGCAGTATCGGAGCGGTAAATAAATGGTAACCGACAAAACAAGCGGTGGGATTCCCAGATAACAGCACGATAAATTGATTGCCCCTTCTGGCCATTCCTAAATGGCTGCCGGGCATGATATTTACCCCCCAAAAAATCATTTGGAGGTCGATTTGTTCCACCACCCGGATCAGATCGTCTTCTCCCCGGGTGTAGGTTCCACCGCTGGTTATCAGTACATCGGCATCACCCAATAAGGCCTCCAGGCTATCACTGATTTCCAGTGAACTCTTCCCCGCAACCAGCAAGGAACTGCCCGGTATACCTCCATCCTGCCGGATCAAAGCCCCCAGCAAGGGGCTGTTGGCATCCCGGGTCTGACCTGTCTGCGGGTTTTCGCGATAGTCGGCCACGTTTCGTCCCATGGCCAGAACTGCCACCCGGGGTTTCCTGAATACCGGTGTACTTGTTATTCCATAGGCCGCCATAAGAGCTATGCTTCCCGGGTCCAGACGGCCGCCCGACTTGAGCAGCACTTCTCCCTCGGAAAAGTCCTCTCCGGCCTGTTTTATATTTTGATTGGTTTTGACCTGCTCCAGAACGCTCAAATGTTCGCCTTGAAGGACAGTTCGTTCATGGGGAACCACGCCCACACAGCCCAAAGGTAGAAGTCCTCCAGTCATAACCCCCAGCGCCTCTCCCGGACCGATACCCTGGTCGGGGATCTCACCCAATTCCAGCCGGCCCTTGACTACAAACTGGTTTGAGGCAGGATCTGCCTCACTGCCCAGAGCAAAACCATCTACCGCCGACTGACCACAATTGGGCAGGGGCCGGGGAGCAATCAAGTCCTTGGCCAGTACCCTCTCAATCAGCTGGTCTAATGGAAGCTCTTCTGCAGCCAGAGAGCTTACCTGGGTATTAATTTGCTGCTGTGCCTCTTCAAAGCTTATATCTTTGAGCAATCCTTAAAGCCTCCAGTCTAAATCGGGTTCCCTTTGCCAAACGGACAGTGGGGATAATTGCATAGAGCACATTCTTCGCACATACCACCATGCCCCAGATTCACAATATCCGCCCGGTTGATTCTGTCCCCGGCAAAAATGCGCGGCAGTAGAAGATCCAGGGTAGTAACCCGGCTGAACAGGGCTCCACCCGGCACTCCAATGATCGGCACATGCCCCTGGTAAGCCAGCATAAACTGGGATCCAGGCAGGACCGGAGCACCGTAGAACACGGTCTCTGCTCCTGAGGACCGAATTCCTATCGGGGTCGCATCATCAGGATCGACCGACATTCCTCCTGTAACCAGGATAAGTTCGGCTCCCTCAGCGATAAAATTCTGAATCTCATTGGCAATCAAGTCGGGATCATCCGGAACAATGGTCTGTCCCATCCAGCGCCCCCCGTAGGGGCTTACCTTTTTGCGAATGGTTTTGGCGAAACCGTCCCGAATGCGGCCGCTGTTTACCTCGCTTCCGGTTATAACAACAGCCACCCACAGGGATTTGAATGGCTTTATCGTCAACAAGGGCCCCGGCTCCCGGCAAAGCCGTTCCGCTTCCTCCAGGGCCGGCGACTCAATGGCAACGGGAACCACCCGGGTTCCAGCCACTCTCTGGTCTTTGACCACCACCCTATCGGTATGCAGGGTGGCTAGGACCACGTTTTCCAGATTGTTCACCCAGTTTAACTGCGCCGTCTGTACCTTTAGCAGACCATCATGGCAGGCCTTGAGGTTCACCCGTCCCTGGCTGGGCTCTACAAAGGCGATTCCCGGCCCGGCGGCTGCTCTGGCCAATCGCAGGGCGGCTTCGTCTTCATGAACCATATTATCGCCAGGCACCCATACATAGATATGTTCTTTTCCCATATCTTTTAGGCGGGGCACATCTTCCGGCCTTATTACATGACCACGGCGGAAAGCACGATATTTTTCTTTCCCCGGAACGATCTTGGTTATGTCATAACCCAATTCCATTCCTACCGCTTCATCTACCGGCACTTTGCGCATAACTGGCCTCCTATATCTTCTCTAACTTAACTGCCGCCACCTTGTATTCACCGGTTCCTGTAATCGGATCCAGAGAATCGCTGGTAAGGGCATTGGTCGGGGTAGCGGAATAATGGAAGGACATCCAAATTACCCCTGGCAATACTCTATCGGTTACTTTGATTTGAGTTATCGCTTCTCCACGACGGGAGGTGACTTTAACCTGGTCACCGGTCTTCACGCCTAATTTATCAGCGTCAACCGGGTTGAGTTCCGACATCTCTTTGTCCCAAATGCTGCTGATACCTTTAGAATACGGGGTGGTAACGTTGTAGTGCTGCAGTATTCTGCCAGTGGATAGGAGGAATGGGTAATCTGCATCAGGCATTTCACCAGCTGGTATATGCTCGGAAGGTTGGAATAAACCGAGGCCGCGGGTGAATTTGCCGACATGCAGAACCGGGGTGCCGGGATGGTCTAAGGTCGGGCAGGGCCACTGTATGCTGTTCTGCTGATCTATTCTCTCATAATTTATACCAGCCATGGAGGGTGAGAGGGACGCCATTTCATCCCATATCTCCTTGGGGCTGTTGTAACTTAAGGGATAGCCCATAGCATCAAACATCTGGCAAATGGTCTGCCAGTTGGCCTGACCGGGAATGGGATCTATAGCCTTGCGAACCCTTTGGACGCGCCGCTCGGTATTGGTAAAGGTTCCGTCGCACTCGGCAAAACTGGCCGCCGGCAAAATCACATCCGCATAGGCAGCAGTCTCAGAGAGGAACAGTTCCTGAACCACCAGGAAGTCAAGATGCTCTAAGGCAGCCCTGATATGATTAGCATCCGGATCGGTCAAGACCGGATTTTCACCCAGGATATACATGGCTTTTACTTTGCCTTCATGAGCCGCTCCAAACATTTCCGGTATTTTTAATCCGACTTTGCTGGGTAAGCTGACTCCCCAGGCCTGTTCATGTTTTTCCCGGGCAGCGTCAACTCCTACTCCCTGGTAACCTGAAAATACGTTAGGCAGTGCTCCCATATCGCAGGCGCCCTGAACGTTATTCTGGCCGCGCTGCGGGCAGACTCCGGTTCCGGGGCGGCCCAGGTGTCCGGTCAGCATAGCCAGGTTGGCGCAGCTCATAACGTTGCGCGTTCCACAGATATGCTCGGTAATACCCAGGGTGTAGAATATCATGGCTTTATCAGTCTTAGCGTAGAGGCGGGCCACATCATACAGGTCGTCCACTGATATGCCGGTGAGTTCGGAAACCCGTTCCGGTGTGTAGGATTCCACAATAGCCTTGAGTTCTTCATAGTTCTCGGTGCGTTCTTCTATGAATTTCTTGTCTTCAAGGCCTTCCTTGATAATGATGTGCATTAAGCCGTTGAGTAGAGGTATATCGGTACCCGGCTTCAAACGCAGCCAGTAGTCGGCTTCGTCGACCAGGTCGATATGACGCGGGTCACACACTACCAGTTTAGCTCCCTTACGGGCCGCCTGTCTCATCTTGTAGCCAATAACCGGATGAGCTTCGGTCGGATTGGTTCCAATCAGGAACATGAGCTCGACCTCATTGGTGATATCACTGATCGGGTTTGTCATAGCGCCGCTTCCAAAAGTAGTGGCCAGACCGGCCACGGTTGGCGCGTGTCAGGTACGAGCGCAATGGTCCACGTTATTGGTCCCCATTACAGCGCGGCTGAACTTTCCAACCAGGAAGTTTTCCTCGTTGGTGCAGCGGGCTGAACTCAAGGCCGCAAAGGAATCGGGTCCATATTTCTCCTTTATTTCTTTAAACTTCGTGGCAATTAGTCCTAAAGCCTCATCCCAGGAGGCAGGTTCAAAGTTGCCATTCTTCTTGATCAGCGGAGTAGTCAGCCGGTTTTCATTATAAATGAAATCCCAGCCAAAGCGTCCTTTAACACAAAGGCTGCGCTGATTGACGGGTGCATCCGGGTTGGACAGCACCCCTATGACCTTCTGGTCTTTGACGGCCAGATCGAAATTACATCCGGTGCCGCAGAATGGGCAGGTGGTCCTGACCCGTTCAATTTCCCAGCGGCGGCCCTGACCGGCCATAGTCTTTTCGGTTAATGCCCCGGTCGGGCATACGGCTACACACTGGCCGCAGAATACGCAGTCGGAATCGATATAGGCGACATCCCCGGCGGTGGTTGCCTTGCGGTGGAAGCCCCGGTTCAAATAAGAAAGGTTATCCGCACCAGTCAGCTCTTCGCAAGCCCTAACGCAAGCGCCGCACAAAATGCACTTGTTCAGGTCTCTTACTATGAAGGGATTGCTATCGTCGATCGCATAAGCATGCTTTTCGCCAGCAAAGGGACTATCTTTGACCCCGTAGCGATAACAGTAATCAGCCAGTCTGCAGGAGCCTGACTTTTCACAAGTCAAGCAATCCAGGGGATGGTTGGCAATCAATAACTCCAGGATCGTCTTGCGTGCTTCCACAACCGCTGCCGATTCAGTTTCTACTTCCATTCCCTGGAACACCGGGGTTACGCAAGAAGCCGGCAACAGGCGGTTGCCTTTTACTTCCACCACGCACAAACGGCATGCGCCGAGGGGACTTAAGTCCTTATCATAGCACAGTCTGGGTATTTCGATACCAGCCAGTTCTGCTGCTTGAAGAATGGTGCTTCCTGCCGGAGCCTCTACCTCCTTTCCGTTAATGATGAGTTTTACCAAATCCACCACCATCACTCCTTTCTACATGTTTCGACATCAGGCAAATTAAAAAACCCCCACGCTTGAACATAGTGGGGGTTTGCCTTCCAAAATAAAATTTGGCTTACGAACCTTCAGGCAATTCCTGGATTCAGGGCCCCATTTTTGAGCGCAAAATATCAGACCCTGCCAGAATCATTATTAGAAAACTGGCAGTGCATGAATCTTTCGCAGCTGAACCCCTTTCCAAGGTATATGACAAGACTAAAAATCGCGCTTCCATTAAGTGGATATGAAAAAGCGCGATAATATAAGTTAATACAATACCGCTCCTTTCCAAAAGGGAGGCAAATCCGTTTCCCGATTTACCCTAACGGCTACCCACCATAGCATAAAAAGCTTTAGGCGGCATAGCTCGGAGCTAAGCTTTTGAAAGTATGTTAAGTTTTCCCATATTTATTTACAAAACAGACGGTCCTTTTTCCTTCAACTATTCGACTTTATTGAGAAAAATCCTGCTAAACTTGTATACAAAGCAGGAGATTCTTTTCACAAACCAAACCTATCGCGCCTAAACTAAACATACTTCTCCCATACCCAACATAACTTCCCAAACTGTCCCTGCTATTGTCAGCCTGTTCTGCATCAAATTATGTAGATAAACCTTTGGCTAATATAAGACCGGCTGCCAACGCCGGCCGGGTAAGTATTTGCGAAGAATATCAGTTAAGCGTCTACTCTCTCCCAGTGTGAATACAGGTTAAACCTCTCCCCGCGGGCAAATCCCACAATGGTAAGGCCCAGGTGCTGCGCCCATTCCACCGCTTTGAAGGTTGGAGCCGAGCGGGATAAGATCAAAGGAATATGGCTTTGGGCGGCTTTCCAAACGATCTCCCAGGCAATTCGCCCGCTTAAAACCAGGCATTTGTCGGCTGGTGATATCCGGTTGATAAAAGTATTACCCAGCACCTTATCCACGGCGTTATGGCGTCCTATGTCCTCATAACGAAATAACAGGCTGCTCCCCTGCCCCAAAGCCGCGCTGTGAACCCCGCCGGTCCGCCTGAAAGTCGCGGATTTCTCGTCCAGCTGGCCAATGAGACTGAGCAAGTCGCCGGCTGAAAAGCGCTGCTCGGATCCGGGTTGAATCAAATTGGGTCTATTGTAATCTCCAGGGAGTCTTTTTCCGCTGCAGGAGCTTATATAGCCGCGGTCCGGCATGGTTTCATTACGGTTTCGAAGCTCAATGTAGACATTTTCTCCTTCAACTTTTATCCCGGCCAGATCGTCATAATCAGCTATTATCCCCTCGGAAAGGAGGTATCCGACCGTCAATTCCTCAAAGGCTTCTGGAGAGCAGGCCAACACAGCCAGTTCGCTGCCATTCAGTATGAGTTTGATAGAAATCTCGACCACCAGAGCATCGGAGACCGTTCGGAATTGACCCCGGTCATATATTTTCATGGTCCGTTCGTCGATTAGTCTTGCTGCAGGCATGTTGCGACATCCTTTCCCACCCGTCCCGGGCTTGTGTGTATATGCTCCTTCTTTTACGCTTTATTTAACCACAATTGCTGCCTTATTACTATGCAACAGCCCGTCCAAATATGATTGGCCATCGTTCTGTACCAGGGGGACGTGACAGGGGGGACGTTCTTACTGTAACACGCAGTGTTACAGTAAGAACGTCCCCCCTGTCACGTCCCCCTGGCACATACCATATTAACTTATATAAACCATTTGGCCTTGTCTTGATTCTTGCGGAATATCTCTTCAAACTGGGGCGCAATATGTAGGAAGGCCTCCAACAGCTTGGGATCAAACGCGCTGGGGGTTGTTCTCTCATCCCCGTTTAGAAGGATATCCAGCGCCTGGTGGTGGCTTAATGCCTTTTTATAAGGCCTTCTCATTCTCAAGGCGTCATAGTGGTCGCAAACACTCACAATTCTTCCCTCGATCGGTATTTCTTCACCTTTCAAACCTTTTGGATAGCCGGTTCCATCCCATTTTTCATGGTGGGTCAGGGCAATCGTCTCGGTCATCTGGATGCGGGCGTGGTGGGAGCCGGCCAGGATGTTTGCTCCGATCATGGTGTGGGATTTCATGATCTCTTCTTCTTCCCTGGTCAACGGCCCCGGTTTAAGTAAAATACTATCGACTATGCCGATTTTTCCGATATCATGAAGGGGTGCGGCGAAGGCGATAGCCTCTATGAAGTCCTGGGGCATGCTGATTTCCCTGGCCAAAGCCGGGGCATAGTAGCCCAACCTGCGATTGTGCAGGCCGGTATCAGAATCCCTGAGCTCCGCCGCGTTGGTCAATCGCTGTACCAACTCGGTGGAAAGCTCCTCTACTATAACCAGAGCCTGGGATAGCTGCTCAGTACGCTTTTCGACTGTGGCTTCCAGGGTCCTGGTGTATTCTTCTTCCCGGCGGGCGTATTTAATCAGTTTGATGGATTTATCCAGCATATCCAGCAGAAGCTCCACATCCACCGGTTTGAGAACGAACGAATCCACCCCCAGGTTTATCAGTTCCAGGAGATAGGTAGCTTCATCATGGGCCGAAATAACAAGTATCAATTGTTTGCGGTTGATTGCCTTGATCTCCTGGGCCATCTTTACACCATTCATGATGGGCATATTGATGTCGGTTATAACCAGATCATAATTGAAGTCCTGGTATTTGCTAAGCCCCTCCAGGCCATTTTCCGCAGTATCGATACGGGCGAAAAAATTTTTCAAGAGCCTCACCGTGTTTTCCATGAGTTCGCGATCATCTTCAACGTACAAGACGCTGATATCCTTGGCGATTTCTTTCAAGTACTTGACATCGATCATGGCCCGACGCTCCTATCTAATGCAGAGGTAATTCCACGGTGAAACAGGCTCCCTGCTCTAAATTGGATGCCCGGATTCGCCCCTGGCAATGCTCTTCGATAATGGTTTTTGACATGTAAAGGCCCAATCCGGTGCCCTTGGCGGAACCCTTGGTGGAAAAATAGGGATCATATATTCTGTCGATTACCTCTTCGGGAATGCCCCCGGCGTTGTCGATGACTTCAACAACCTGATAACCGTCTTTTTCATAGCCCCTTATAACCACCTGGGGACGTTCAACGCTTTTATCAATCAGGATATCGGTGGCGTTCTTCAAGAGATTCAAGAAAACCTGCATTAATTCACGGGGGTAAGTCGAAATGGAATGTTCAAACTCGCATTCCTTAATAATAGTGATGTTTTTGTATTCCATCGATCTTCCGATGATGCCCAGAGTACTGTCAATGATGTGATCCATCATCACCATCTCTTTAGGATTGTCAGGCTTGAAGAAATGGCGGAAATCATTGATGGTTTTAGACAGGTACTGGGCATGATTGTTTATTTCCTGAAGCTGTTTGACGAAGTCTTCTTTTTCGTACATTTCTAAATCCAGCAGGACCTTGAGGTTGCCGGAAATGGTGCTGATGGATGAGAGAGGCTGCCGCCATTGGTGAGCAATCATACCGATCATCTCGCCCATGGCCGCCAGCTTGGAGTTCTGAACCAGGAGCTGTTCCTGCTGTTTACGTTCGGCTATTTCCTGTTCCAGCTGCAGATTCAATTCAATCGATTCTTCCACCAGTTCACTTAATATCTGCTGCTCTTTACGCAGCTCCTTTTCCTGGTAGAGGTGGCAGTTTTCAACCTTGTTTAAACCGTTGAATATGGCCACCGCCATGCTGTGGCAGGAATTGTACCCGCAGGCGGCACAGTTGCGGAAATCCTTTTCCTCGATCTTGTACATGTCTTCGTATATTTTGTTAATCTCCTGATCGCTGGGTATCTTCATATGATTCTTATGGGAAAGGTCCTGATAATGAGTGTAAGAAAAATCACAGCTATCCAAAACATCGGCCAGAAACGCCTGCAGCCGCTCCTCGTTCCCGGCATCGGCAGCGCCCCGCTCGGAGCGCAGAGCCACCGACCGTTCTATCTCGTCGATGTTCTTTTCATGGTTTATGCAACCGGCCCCCATATTGCAGCCCTTTTCACAGCTCAACACATCAACCAGCAAAGGCAGATTCGAGCGGCCTTCTTTAATGGCCCGGGCCAGATCGTCCAGGTATCTCTGATATATTATGGGACCTTCAATTTTGCTTATGGAACTGGGGCTGGCCTCCGGGGCCTGGTGCAGGTAGGATTCTTTTAACCCCCCCGGGGTGGAAAAATTGGAAGCGATTCCGGCCGCCACCACGCCGTCAAAGGAGCTGCCCGCCAAAGCCTCCGGAACGATGTCTCGTTCGGCCAGCAGGCGGCTCAGCGAGTGAAAGGTAACATTATATTTTACAGCCCGGCTTTTTTGGAACTCCCGTCGCTTGGCCAGACAAGGAGATATAAAAGCCAGCTCGGCATCCGGGTGCAGAGTCTTTATATAGACGGCCAGATTGTGAACCGGGCTGCCAATGGGTGCCAAATAATCGATTAGCTCCGGGTGATGCAGTTCTATGTAGGTTACAACCGCAGGACAGGGCTGGGCAATTACCGGAGTTTTAAGCCTACCTTCGGCTATCGCTTTCCGATACGCGGCAACTGTAATTTCAGCCCCCAGGGAGACGTCATAAACCGCTTTAACCCCCAGGCGTTTCAGGGAGCTTATAAGCTGGTCGATTTTATAATTACTCTGGGCCGAAGGGGCAATTAAGGCAACGATCTCCTTGCCGCCCAGGGCTTCGCCAAAGCTGTTGGCGTCATCAATGGGATAACGGGCGCTTTTAGCAGCATCCCCCCCATGGCTCCTGATGCAGGCTTCAATGCATCTTCCGCAGCCAATGCAAAGGCTGTTGTCGAATTTCACGACCTCACCACTGCCGTCACTGCAAACTTTTACCGGGCATACCGCTATGCATTGATGGCAATTTACACAGTACTTTTCATCAATGCCTATTACTTGAACGCATTCCGCCATCCTGATTCGGGCCCACCGGGAGATAAAAATTTGAATTTACCGCTCAAATTGATTTCTTTACCGCTCGGGATTCCGCTCCACCTTATATTACTTTAAATTTGCCGTCCGTGGCGGGCCCATTCCCCCCTCTCCATAAATTTATCGTACTAACGACATAAAACATTGAGGTTTTTGGGAGCTTGAGAAAATTTTATTTAAGTACCTTTTTGTTCCTGCTTAATGAAATATCTCGGATAATCATGCCTTTTGATGGAGCGTTGTGGTGAATGCAAAACGAATCATTATGAAGCCGGGCAGGCGCATTAAAAGGAGCCGGAAGATTATCGGCATTCCGGTTCAAAACCCGGCACTTTGCCGCAGGTTAGCTTAAACAACACGGTTTTTACAACAGGTATATCTGCCGTTTACCGCGAGTTTAAACGGGGCTTGCGAATAATTATGATATTATTCATTCATATCAAGCTGGTTTTTCGTCAGGTTGGTGAGATAATATCGACGGGCGGAAAGGCTAACTGTATCAGTTTTTTAAACCTTTGCCGGTTGAGCGCTTGCTTACCAGGCAGGCCAGACCCATAGTTGTTTCTTTCAAGGATTCCTGTTCAACCACCATATTGACCAGCCCTATTCTCAAAGCTTCCCGGGCATTTATAATCCGGCTGCGGGGGACCAAAGAGGCTCCGTAGCCAGCCGCCTGGGCCTGGCGGTAGGATCCCCATTCTTCAGACATTTCAAAACAGGCACTGGGGGAGGCCACCCTCATATCGCAGGCCATGGCCTGCTGTACTGCTCCACCCAGGCAATAACCGGAGATCATGGCGATCTTAGGCTTGCTGTGAAAGCCCCGGTATGAATACAGTTCATATTTGTTCATCACGGTTGAGGCCGCACCTTCACCGCAATTGAAATCGCCGCCCACGCAGTAGACTTTGTCATTCCCGGTAACTATCAATGCCTTGACCTTCGAATCCTTGTTGGCCTGCTCAACAGCCTGATGGTATTCATCAACCATCTGCCGGTTGGCGGCGTTCATGGAATCTGCGCGATTAAACTGGATTATTGCTATATGGTTTTCATAGACCACCTTAATATTCAGAAACTCTTGCTCCCCAAACCCCACTTATAAGCGCCTTCCCTCACATCACCTGAAAGCCAGGCGGCTTCCGGTAATTGCTTCTCTATATATTGTTATTATTGCAAATATCATGCCAACATTCAAAGACAAGAATTGGAATTTTGCGGAAATAAAGTCTAAATCAAAGGAAGTGACCCCCTGTTGTAAATCCCCCTGCTGCATGCCAGGCCACCCGCACCGGCTTGACAATGATTTTCCACCCATGTATATTGATATTAGACTCTCTTGGGGTAATTGTGGTTTTGTTTGAGGAAGGTAACTATGGCATTAACCAGGCGCAAAATGGATTTTTTAAAAACAATCAAGAAGCTCTACGAGTCTACCCGGCTGCCGGTGCATTATGTACAGGTGGCTCAATTCCTGGGGATAAGCAAATGGAGCGCCTATGAAATGCTGAAGAAGCTGGAAAAAGACGGTCTGGTATCCAGCCAGTACGAAGTGAACCAGGGGGAAAAGTATCCCGGACGGGCTATGGTCCTTTTTGCTCCCACCCATCTGCTGGACAAGATCCTGTCGGGCAAAATTTTGGAGGAGCCGGCCAGGGAGTGGCGTCAGATCAAAGAACACCTCTTGACCATGTGTGAAGGGCTTAAAAAAGACAGCGCCAAAGAACTTGTCAAGCAGCTCCTGGCGGAGCTTCCCGGTATAGGCAATCCCATGTTTTTCAGCGCCTACATACTGACCATACTGGTAGCGCAGCTGCATACTCTGAGCGACAGCAGTGTACGTTTAATCAAAAACCTTATCGAAAACACAGTGAATCCGGAATCGGGCCTGGCCATGTTCACAGGCGCGGTTGTTGCCAGTGTTCCCAAAATAGCATCCCGGGTAAATCCGCTGTCTCAGTTGCTGGGCTACATTCCCGGGTTTCAAACAAACCTGGCTCTCCTCAACCGTTCCCAGCAGCTGCAGCTGATGGATTTTTTGGGTGATGCTCTGGCCAAAACCAGTTAATTTTTTTCTCATATTTTTGGGTTAATTGGGGAAATATATTTAAAGCTATAGTCCCCTTTTGAACGTTTTTGCCCCTGCTATTCTGAGAAATATTCAGAGAAAAGGCGAACGATTAGGGAAAAAATGTGTTACTTTTTTGGGGAATTTGTGGATCGCTAAAATAATAATTAGTTTTGGAGTGGGCATGATGAATACGCCTCTGGTAGACTTGATATGGTATTTTATATTCTATGCCTGGCTGGGATGGATTCTGGAATCGGGTTATAAGACCGTGAGAGACCGTCGGCCGGTAAACAGCGGTTTTCTGTCCGGGCCTTTGGTGCCGATTTACGGCTTCGGGGCCATAGGTGTAATACGACTGCTCAATGTAGTCGATCCGATGGTAAGCAGCCTAAATCCGGCCTTGAAAATAATCATTGAACTCGCTGCAACCACTGCCCTGGCCAGTATGTTGGAACTCGGCACCGGTGTTTTACTGGAAAGCCTTTTCCATAAACGCTGGTGGGACTACAGTGATGAACGCTTCAACCTGTTGGGCCTGGTATCCTTAAAATATTCAGTGCTGTGGGGAGGGTTGAGCTTTTTGGCGTTGAACATCATTCAACCCCATATGGATACGATAGTCAGTATAATTCCTATAAATATTAAAATCGCGGCTATGGTCTTTTTGGTCGTTTACCTGGCTCTGGACCTTGCCCAGCGTTGTATGACTTTTTGGAATTGCAGAGCATTAGTCCGTCCATGGGCGTCGCACGGCTCCTTGCCGTCCTGGCATCGGCAGCTCTTTGCCATCCTGGCATCGCTGCACTAGACCGTCCATGATCGTCGCCGCCATTAGCCCGTCCATGGGGACGTCATAAACTGGAGGATAAAAATGAATCAGAACTGGAAGTTCTTTAGAAGACTCACGGATGAGGAGCAGTACCAACTATATATCGAATATGCCACCTTCGTGGATGAACTGGTGTTTAATCCCAAGGTCCAGATGATGAAGCAGTTCAGGCACCATCAAAACGTATCCTGCTTCGAACACAGCTTGAACGTATCCTTTGCCAGTTATCTGCTCTGCAAAAAGCTGGGCTGGGACTGTAAATCAGCTGCCCGGGGCGGTCTTTTGCACGATCTGTTCCTATATGATTGGAGAACCACCGACCTTGAGGAAGGCAAACACGGTTTTATTCATCCCCGGATCGCCTATGACAATGCGGTGGGCGAATTTACTCTGAACCACAGGGAAAAGGATATCATATTGAAGCACATGTTTCCTTTGACCTGGCGGCCGCCCTCATGTAAAGAATCCTTATTGGTATGCGCGATGGATAAATTATGCGCCCTTCAGGAACTGCTGGGTCTGAGCACGGCAGCCGACGTATCCATGGGATTCGAAGGGCTATAATGAAGTTTGGGGACAGTTCTTCAACTCATTTTCAAGCACTTTGCAAAATGGCTGACAACTTTTCAAAATTGAAACAGGGGGACGTTCTTCCTGTAACCTGCTTGTTACAGAAAGAACGTCCCCCTGTTTCATCCGTTCCCCGGCTGCACGTCCCTATTTGATTATTATTCTGGCGTCCAACCATCCATAGGCGGTGATTTCGTTTTCAAAACCATCCATGGCCAGCAGTTTGGATTCCAGGGGGAGCCCGCCGCGGCGTTCGTAGAACCTTCGATAGGGGTTGTCGGAAAGGACCCACACTATAACGGAATTGAGACCTGAAGCCAGCATCTTTCGCACCACCGAGCGTAAAAGCAGGGTTCCGATTCCCTGGTCCTGGTAAGCCTCATCGATATATATGGCATATACTTCTCCCTGGTATACGCTGCCAGCCTCCCGGTGAGGACCACCGGCAGCAAAACCTATAACGTCCTCTTCGTCGTTTTCGGCAATATAAACCCAGGAATCCTGAAAGGGAAATTCTCTCCACCCTTTTTCCCGGTCCTGGTATTTGAGATTACTGAGATATTCATCAGCAATGATGCCGCGGTACGCGTTCTTCCAGGTGTCAACCGTAACCCTGGCGATAGCTGGCGCGTAATTTACATCAGCCCGCCGAATGTTCAGCATTTAAATGGCCTCCTTCGTCATTTTCCACTCCTGCCATTATCAGATGAGCATACTCACATGCATAATAATGAAACCAGGCATACTCTTCATCCCCTATTAAATCATATGCCAGCCCGTCGCGGAAGATCTCGGGTTCATCTTTCAAAACATGATAAGCACGATAACAGGCAAACTTAATTGCGGTTTGGCTCAGTTTGTTGTTTCCATAATAATCCTTTGGTAAATTTTAAAACTCGATCACCTTTTCAACAAACGGCTTAAAGTCCGAATTTCAATGTATACAATATCCTGAGTAACTGCCGAATTGACCGGGAATTGATAAAAAGGTATCATTATACCGAGTAATTGAAGATAAAAGGTTATTGGCCTTATAAGTTTTTGATTTAAGGTTTTTAAGCAAGAACATTTTGAGCTTACTTTTATCCGGATTGAGTTGACTTTCAAAGACGGGAGGAACAATATGCCGAAACGTACCGACATCAATAAGATTCTCATTATCGGATCAGGACCCATTGTGATTGGGCAGGCGTGTGAATTTGACTATTC
>JBDKUE010000027.1:0-8928 GCA_039679855.1 Syntrophomonas sp. | reverse complement strand
ATATTGCTCCAACAAAATTTATTAATCTTTCAATAGGCTCTAGCACAAAACCATGTAATCCACAGTTTAATGGTATTGTTTCAAAAACCAGTCCAACTATAAATCCCAAACCTAAACTGAATAACCTTTTCATATTTATCTCCCTCCATATTTACCAGGGTATATCTTATAGTGGATTTACACCGAACTTTAATATAGCTAATAAAAGCAGTAAAAATGCCAATATAAATAGATTACGTATATTAATGCACCTATAACGATTAATTCTGAAAAGGCTAATAAATAAATTGTTCTAATTGTAATATCCTCCCTTTACCAATAATAATGGATGAGACCTGGTAACTTGCATTAATACCATATATCAATGTTTTAGTTTTTTTAGGTTTCCTTCTACTCCCTTTACGTTATATACATAAACATTGTTACACAATTTGCCAACATTTACTGGATATTGGTTTATTCTGCTTGATTCTAAGAATGAACTACCCGAATAATGTTGTGAATATTGCGACGAGGGACGGGGTTACTGACAAATATTGCAATCCAAGATTATTTTCGCTTGTCGGGTCTATACTTTTTTAGTCCTATATAGTACTATCCTATACAGAACTAATCCGGAGGTGAATATGAATGGATTGGCGAAAACTAGGCATGGATATGATGCGCAAGACAGCCATCGTATACGTAAGCACCATCAATTCGGAAGGTTTCCCGGAAACCCGCGCCATGTTCAACCTTATTAACGAAGAACAGTATCCGGGCCTCGAACCTTTTTTCAGGGAATTGCCTGATTTCACAGTCTATCTTTCCAGCAATACCTCGTCTCGCAAGGTGGCCCAAATCCGCTCCCTGCCCCAGGCCTGCGCCTATTACTCCCTGCCTGAACAATGGTTTGGCCTGAACTTGATCGGCAGGTTGGAAGAAGTAAAAGATGAAAAGATTAAACGCAGCATCTGGCAGCCGGGCTGGGAAATGTACTATCCGAAAGGCTGGGAAGATCCCGACTATGCGGTGCTCAGGTTAAATCCCCATGAAGCTCGTTGTTATTACCAGCTACAGACCTGCAATTTCGAGATATGAGTAGCAAAAGCAGATCAGGGACTGACCGAATCAAGCTCCAGTCTGCCCGGGCGGGGGGGTTTTTAATAGCCAGGGTGCATTATCTGGCCGACCGGCTGTTTGCCCGCAAGCTGAAAGAGTACGGCATCAAGGACTTAAACCCGGCCCAGGGGCGCATTATGTTCGTTCTCTGGCGCAGGAACGGCATTCCCATCCAGGAGTTGGTCCGGCAGACCTCCCTGGGTAAATCGACCCTGACCAGTATGTTGGACCGCCTGGAGGCTGCTGGCCATTTGAACCGGCAGGTCGACCCTCGCGACCGGCGCAGCCTGCTGGTGTCGGCCCGCGAAATGACGATCGAGGAGGAGCGATTATACGAAGCAGTCTCCCGGGAGATGGCAGGTGAGTTTTATTGTGGTTTGAGTGAGGCTGAGATCGATCAGTTTGAACGGACCCTGATCCATATCCTGAACAACCTGGATCCCGGCAGCGAACGCGTTTGACGGCCTATTTTAGGCAAAAGCCAGGGAGATGGGATTGTTGGCACATCTCAAACGTTTCAACAACCTCATCCCCTAGCGCTAGAATCTCAGAGCCCTCGTCTGCCCCGGCTCATTTTTCTTTGGCAAGGAATTGCGGGAAAACATCTTTAGACGGCGTTTTGGCAAGTGTTACCGTATCAACGTCGAAACAACTTCCATTGTATTCAAATCTCAGCTTACCGTCCTCATGATAGAAGCGGTTTCTGGAGTCAAAAGCTACCGCCCGGCTATTATCGTTATCGCTGCTCTGGTCTCTGTACAGAAGCTGCTGTTCCCTCCAGCGGAGTTCATTATTTTCCAAAGCAATATCATATACACCGTAGACTATTGCTTCCGCTGTGTGGTTTTTTACGGTGGTAGATATTAAACGTAATACTCCTGTAACCTCTCCCGAACTGCTTCGCTTGGCCAGTTCATAACGAAACACGCTGACTCCACTATAATCCCTGTTTATTGAGCCACGCTCCAGTTTGTCATCTAACTCATAAATCGTCTCTTTAGCAACTACGAACATATCAAAATGAAGTCCTGATTCAGAATAAAACAAATTGGAAAAAGTAACTTGATCGGAATATACTCCTTCAAGTTTACCGTCTTCTAATTGATAAGCAAGTTCGTCGGTCGCCAGCACAGTGCCAATAACATTGCTTTTTAGATATTCAGTTATTTTAAGCAAGTTCATTTCATTCACCTCCGTTTCGTAGTTTAGTACAATAAATATGACAACAGAGAGTCATATTTAACAAAAAAAACCGAGGCCGTCCCTCCGGTTTATCTGATTTCGTATTTTCTTAGCGATTGGAGAAGGCATATGATTCAGTAAGCCATTCAATAACCAGGCAGTCCAGGTCGGATTCCTTTTCGATGATCAAGTGGTGGGTCCAGCGGTGGGGATAGGGGTTTACAGCTTTGGCGATGAACTCATGTTCAATATGGTGATCGACACCGAATGTAAGTGCTATACAGTTTTCCGGCCGGTTCTTGGCCCAGGCGGGCGGCAGCCAGACCCAGGCAAACTTATAGCGCCCGGCGAATGATATTTGTGATTTTATCACCTGGATTTTCGCAGAGCCGATGGCCTTGATTGTATCCATTACAGCCAGGAAAAGCTCTACCTGTACGGAGTTGTCAGCAAAGAAGTGCTTTACTTCTTCATATAGAACACTGTCCATGTTGTCCCCATCCTTCAGGAGAGCTTATGTCGATCATGCATTGAGCATTGCTATCAGGTCCTGTTCCCCCAGTATCTTGATACTCAGCTGAACGGCCTTGTCGTACTTGCTGCCCGGTTCGGAGCCCGCTACCACGTAGCTGGTTTTTTTGCTGACACTGCTACTGACTTTGCCGCCCAGGGCCTGAATCTTTTCCCCGGCTTCCTCGCGGGTCATGGATTCCAGGGCTCCGGTCAGGACAAAGCTCAAACCCTGCAAAGGCTGGTATCCGGAGCTTTTCTCCTCTTCCAGGTTGAGTCCGGCAGCTCTCAAGGCATCCAGGGTGGCCAGATTGCGCGGTTCGGCGAAGAAGAACAGGAGGCTCTCCGCCATTTTGGGCCCAATCTCGGGAATCGACAGCAGTTCTGTCTCACTTAGATGCAGGAAATCGTCTATATGATGATACTTTTCCGTGAGCAGGCGGGCGCTTTTGGCTCCGATGTGTTTGATGCCCAGAGCGGTTACCAGACGGTGCAGGGGGCGCTTTTTGCTCTCTTCAATGGCCTTGATCAGGTTGGCGGCTGATTTTTGGCCCATCCGCTCCAGTCCGGCCAGACCTGCTTCATCCAGTATATATATATCCTCCAGCTTGTTTACCAGATTCTTTTCCACCAGCTGATCGATCAGGCTGGGGCCCATGCCCTCAATATCCATGGCCGGGCGGGAGGCGAAAAAGATCAGGCTTTCTTTGATACGGGCCGGGCAGTTGATATTTTCACAGCGGTAGGCCACCTCACCCTCCAACCGGATCGCTTTGCTCAAGCAGGCCGGGCAGGTTTCCGGCGGGGTTATTTCAATTTCACTGCCATCGCGTTTTTCGGCTATAGGGCGAATTATCTCGGGGATTATGTCCCCGGCTTTATGAACCAGAACCAGGTCCCCTTTTCTGATGTCCTTTTCCCGCACCAGGTCGTAGTTGTGCAGGGTTGCCCGGCTGACCGTAGTTCCGGCCAGCGAAACCGGCTCCAGGATGGCGGTTGGAGCAATTATCCCGGTGCGCCCCACATTCACTTCAACATCCAGCAGGCGGCTTTCCTTTTCCTCGGCCGGAAACTTATAGGCAATGGCCCAGCGCGGGCTTTTAGCGGTTGCTCCCAGTTCAGCCCGCAAGTTAAGCTGGTTGAGCTTGATTACGATTCCGTCTATTTCATAGGGCAGTTGATGGCGCTGCTCTTCATAGACTCCGGTCATGGCGAATACTTCTTCAATATTTTCACAGTACCGGGCCTCGCTGCTCACCGGCAAGCCCATCTCTTTTAGAAAGCTCAAAACCTGGCGTTGTTCGGAAAGTGTTTCACCATCAAGATAGAGGATATCGTAGAAAAATGCGGCCAGGTTGCGACTGGCGGTAACAGAAGGATTGAGCTGACGCAGGGAGCCTGCGGCGGCGTTGCGGGGATTGGCAAACACCCTCTCCCCGTTTTCTTCTTTTTCCTGGTTGAGCCGTAAAAACTCCTTCTTGGGAAGGTAAACCTCACCCCTAACCTCCAGGCGGGGCAGATTGCGGTGCAGGCGCAGAGGCACCTGTTTTATAGTTCTGACATTGGCGGTTACATCCTCTCCCACCTGACCATCGCCGCGGGTGGCGGCGCTGACCAGCAGCCCGTCAATGTAAGTAAGCGCTATCGATACTCCGTCAATCTTCAGTTCACCGACATAGTGGGGGGTTTCCACCGCCTTTTGCACGCGGCGGTCAAATTCGATTAGATCCTGGTAGGAGAAGGCGTTGTCCAGACTGAGCAGGGTCGTGCTGTGTCTTATCGGGGCAAATTTATCCAGAGCCTGCCCACCCACCCTCTGAGTAGGCGATTCGGGCACAATCAAGTGCGGGTTTTGTTCTTCCAGGCTCTGCAATTCGCGCATCAAGCGGTCGTATTCGGCATCGCTTACCAGAGGTGCATCCAGCACATAGTACTGGTATTCGTGTTTTCTTATTTCATTGCGCAGTTCCTCAATTCTCAACTGCGGGTCGGCCACCATCATTCCTCCTATTAGCTCATCTTCTCCAGGGGGGCAAGATCAAGCCGCAGCATCTTGACTCCTCCCCTTTCAAAATCGACGATAACCACCTGGTCGTCTTCCGCGAACTGGATGATAACCCCCATGCCGAACTTGCGGTGGCGAACCATATCGCCCTCTTCCAGTTTGCCCGGTACGGGCAGCCGGGTGGCCGGAACCACTAGCAATTCCTCGGGGATTTCCTGAAGGAAGCGGGAGGGTGCGTTGTTCCTTTCATATCCGTAAAGCAAGCGGGTGACGGTATTGGTCAGGTACAAACGTTCTCTGGCCCGGGTTATACCGACGTAGCAGAGCCGTCTTTCCTCTTCCATATCTTCCGGGCTCTCGCTGCGATAGGAAGGAAAAACCCCTTCCTCCATCCCGGTCATAAAGACAACCGGGAATTCCAGCCCTTTGGCCCCGTGCAGGGTCATTAGAAAAACCGCATCCGATTGATCAAGGTCGTCGGTGTCCTGCACCAGGGCAATACCGGCCAGGAATTCCTCCAGCCCGGTCCCGCCCTGTTTTTCATATTCTACGGCTAGAGAACGAAGTTCATACAGGTTCTCCAGGCGCGCCTCGGCTTCATGGCGGTCTTGTTTCTGCAGTTCCTGTACATAGCCGCTGCTGTCCATAACCTCATCGATCAGCTGCGCTATTGACGCCCCGGAGGTCAAAAGCGAGCCATAATAACTGATCAAGCCGAAAAATTCTTCCAATTGATTGCGGGCCTTGTTCTGGATATTGCTGAGATTGCCGCTGTCACTCAAGACTTCAAGAATGGGAAGCTGCTTTTCCCGGGCCAGGCTTTCCACTTTTTCCAGGGTTTTTTCCCCTATACCCCGGCGCGGCACATTAATGGCCCTCCTAAAGCTCAGCACATCGCTGTGATTCCCGGTCAATTTCAAATAGGCCAGCAGATCCTTGATCTCTTTCCGTTCGTAGAATTTGCGGGCCCCTACGATGCGGTAGGGAATATTGTTTCTGACCAGGGCTTCTTCGATCGCCCGGGACTGGGCATGGGTGCGATAGAAAACGGCAAAATCCTTATAACTCATGCCCTGCCGAACCAGCTCGGAAATATTTTCGGCCATGAACCTGGCTTCCTGGAAGCTGTCCCCCGCGCAAAAACGAACTATTTTTTCGCCCTCACCCTGTTCGGTATACAGCTCTTTTTCTTCCCGGTCCTGGTTGTTGCGTATTATATGGTTGGCAGCCTTCAGGATGTTGCCGGTGGAGCGGTAGTTCTTTTCCAGTTTTATTACCCGGGCCTCAGGGTAGTCTTTGAGAAACCGCTTGAGGTTGTAGGGCTCGGCTCCCCGCCAGCTGTAAATGGACTGATCCGGATCCCCCACCACATAAATATTGCGGTGTTTTTCTGACAGCAGTTTGGTCCAGATATATTGTGAATAATTGGTATCCTGGTATTCATCAACTAGAATATAGCGAAACCAGTTCTGGTATTTCTCCTTTACCTGGGGATGCTCCCTTAAAAGCTGGATGGACAGGTTGATAAGGTCTTCGAAATCCAGAGCGTTTAACTCACGCATCCTGGTATGGTAAACCTTGAATAGACGCAGGTAGCTTTCCCGGGCGGCCAGGGGAGCTTTCAGGTTGTTGAAATACACCTCCGGGTTTGCCAAGCTATTCTTTACCTGTTTAAACATATATAAAAGTTCTTCCGGTCGGCTCTGGTGTTCCTGATAATCCCGCTGAATGCTTTTTAGCAAGGCCTTGCTCTCACTGTCATCCATTATGGTGAAGTTGCTCTCAAAACCGAGCAGGTTGATATCCATGCGCAGCATACGGTAGCAAGCGGCATGAAAGGTCTGAATCCACTGGCCGTTGAAGTTGGGAATCAGCCCGCTTATCCGGTGTCGCATTTCCTGAGCGGCCTTGTTGGTGAAGGTAATGGCCAGGATTGATTCAGCCGGCACGCCGCTTGAAACCAGGCAGGCAATCCGGGCCGTCAGCACCCTGGTCTTTCCACTTCCGGCTCCAGCCAGGACCATGCATGGGGATTCGCCATGCAGAACCGCTTCTTTCTGGGATTCGTTTAAACCATTTAAAATGTCTAACAAAATAATGCCCACCTTGGTATATAATTCCGTTATATCGGGTTAATCCTGCAAGCAGGGGTCCGGCACAACGTATTCTAATCATAGCATAAATTGGGACCAGCTTTCATGCCGGGTCTTAAGCTTTAAAAATAGGAGAGCGTTTTGGAATATGAAGAATAAAGCAGTAAAATTCGCAATATTGGGAATTATACTGGCATTCCTGGGTTGTATATTATGGTATGGAGCAAATCAGCGGGACTGGTTTGATCGTACTCCCCTGGCCCCGGGCGAAAATCTTTCTCCCGTAGAAAAAATACCTCCGGATCAGCGCAAGCCGCCGGATCTGATAGTCCTGGGGGCCCGCCAGGAGGTAAGTCGAGGAACTATCTACGATGCCTCCTACCGGCAGCTGGCTTATCCCGGTGGAGATGTTCCGTTGGGCCAGGGGGCCTGCACTGATGTGGTGATAAGAGCTATGCGCAACGCCGGGCTGGATCTGCAGGTGTTAATTCACGAGGACATGAATCAGAACTTTTTGGCTTATCCGCAACTATGGGGTTTGAAGAAGCCGGACAGCAATATTGACCACCGCCGGGTTCCCAATTTGATATGCTTTTTCACGCGCCATGGCCAAACCTTGAGCAAACAGGTCGATGGTAATCTGGATGAATGGCAGTGGGGAGACGTCGTCATCTGGCGTTTTCCCAACGGGCTCCTGCACTGCGGAGTAATCAGCGACCGTAAAAACGGGGCAGGTATGCCCCTGGTCATTCACAATTGCGATGTAGCCCGGGAACAGGATATACTTACCTATTGGGAGATAATAGGGCACTATCGCTACCCATAACCAACAGCAACCTTATTAAGGACTGGTGCTAATGAAAGTCGAACAGCTTAATCTTCATGGTTTGAGCCTGGAGGAGGCCCTGCAAAAGACTCGTCAAAACCTGCAATGGTGCATGAGCAACAGAGTGGACGTCCTGGACATCAACCACGGCAAGGGTTTTCACAGTGAACGGAGATTCTCGGTTTTAAAGCAGGAAGTCAGACGCTTTTTAAAAGAAGAAGCAGCCCTTGGTTCAAACGACTACCGGCTGATTTACGGCGAGTCCGACTTTCCGGTAGCTCTTGCCTTTGATGAAGGCCACACCCTGGTGGTTGCCAAGGGCTGTGAAAATGAATTTATCGGAGCCCGCAGCAAACAGGAAAGAAATCAACGGGTATTCTCCGAAGAAGGCCGAATACAGCGCAAGGCCCAAAAGGGGATTCGCAAAGAAAGGAAAAAACGCCCTTAATGCTCGCTATTGATGATGAGCTGGTTCTGGCCTTAGACGCTTAAGCGCCACCTTTGGCGGCGGTCTGGAGCACTCCCTGTGGGGGAGTTATCTCACAGACCGCGACAACAATATGTCATTTTTGAAAAAATATATTTGTGGACAAGCCTTAATTTTTTTTGGGACAAGCTCTCATTTTTTGAGGGACAAGCTTTTTGTAGACAATCCTAAAATCAGGAACCGACCAACGCATATTTTTTTCTGACATCCATCGCCAGGGATCGCATAAGATTGTTTATGATACGCTGGCCGTTTCCGTTTTCCGAGCTCATGATGGACTCGGGATGGAATTGCACTGCAAAAACCGGCAGTTCCCTATGTTCAACCGCCATGGGCACCTGGTCCTGACTGCGGGCCGTAACCTTTAAACAGGCCGGTATTTCCTGCGCGTAGAGGGAATGGTAGCGCCCTACTTGAAACTCACCGGGCAGGCCTTCCCAGAGGAGCGAAGCCTCTTCTGGTTTAATCGTAGAGAATTTGCCGTGCTGGGGATAGGCAAGCTGCCCCAGGCGCCCGCCGAAGTATTCCACAATACCCTGAAGTCCCAGACATACGCCGAAAATGGGCAGCCCGCGTTTCAATCCCAGACTGATGGTGTCAGCCAGAGCAAACTCGGACGGCTTCCCCGGTCCCGGAGAGAGAACCAGGAGGTCGCAGGGCTGAGCGCTTTGCAGCGTACGGCGCGCCAGTTCTGAGCGCATTACGGCAACCTGGCAGCCGGTGC
>JBDKUE010000222.1:0-5429 GCA_039679855.1 Syntrophomonas sp. | reverse complement strand
TCAGTAATTCCCTTGCAGATATTCGCTTATTATATGGCTGTATTTAGAGGTGCTGACGTTGATAAACCGAGAAATTTAGCCAAGAGCGTAACAGTCGAATAGCATACATGGTTAAATATGTTTACGTTGTTGGCGGATAAAAAAGTTGTTCAATATATGAAAAGATGTATAACCGATAATAGTGTACTTCAATGAATAAAAAAGTTGTACCATAAGCCACCTTATTTTACCAGTAAGGTGGCTCTTATATCAGGAGTTAAGTTAAAGCCTCTTCCTAATTAGAATTTTCCCAGGTATTCTTTTAGCTCCCAATCATAAACCCGGGCGCTGTAGCTATCCCATTCCCTGGTTTTAGCCAGCAAGAACCGGGAATAAATATGTTCGCCCAGGGCCTCTTGCACTAATTTATCGTCTCTCAATTCATCCAGTGCTTCCATAAGGTTTTCCGGCAGTGATTTGATCCCTTGCTGTTTACGTTCGGCCAGGTCCATCTCATATATATTTTCGTTTACTGGCGCCGGCGGCTCTATCTGTTCGCGTATCCCTTCCAATCCTGCCTTCAGAATGCAGGCCAGACCGAGGTAGGGGTTGCAAGTCGGATCCGGATTTCTCAGCTCGATTCGGGTTCCGATGCCCCTGCGGGCCGGAATACGAATCAGCGGACTACGATTCCTATAGGACCAGGCTATATATACCGGTGCTTCATAACCGGGAACCAGGCGTTTGTAAGAATTTACGGTAGGGTTGGTTACAGCAGCCATCGACCGGGCAATGACGGGTCTTAGCCAGGGGAGAAGGCTTTTGTTCCGGATTCTTCCTTGGCCAGAACCGGGACGGTGGCTCTTCAGGAGCGGTCAGGCTTTGTTTTATTTCCGGGATCTTTTTTAATATGATTTGCAGCAGCCATTCATAAAGGATTCCATGCTTCATTCCATCCTGATAATCCCGTTGTTCCATTTCCCGACACTGCCAGGCATGCTTATTACAAAACCCCAGGGACCCTTGCAGGATAATTCGGGTGGAAACATCATTTACATTTTCGTGCAGGAAGAAGCGGAAATAACGCTCGGAAACCTGGTCCCTTATATTGCAGATGGGGCATACGGGGGTATGCAGGGCTTTATTTAACTCAACAATAAAAATGCCGTGTAAGCCCAAGAGTAGCCTCCTTAAAAAAACAAATACTCCTACCTTAAAGTAGGAGTCATTAACTGCGCAGTCAGTCATTTAAGGGTGAACCCCATCACCCATACGGAAAAACAATATAGGATTTTGTTAAAATCATACCCTTTAGGATTAAATATTACCAGTCATTAGCAACCGCCCGGGTAAATTATTTGGGAGGCAAATTTTAGGCATGACAATAGAGAACATTGAACCTGCTCGTTTATTAGAAGTGTTGAGCGAATTGAAGGCAGCATGTGAAGCCTTTGAATTAGACTCGCTCCCAAAATGCGGTAATCAGCATTAGACGCTTTGCCGAACAAAATCACTACCTTGATTTCGCAGTGTTGGGGCAGTTCAAGGTGGGCAAGAGCACCTTTTTAAACAGTCTGACGGGGAAAGCCCTGCTGCCGGTGGGTAATATACCGGTAACTTCGGTAATAACCAGGATCAAATTTGGGCCCCAGGAAAGGACTTTGGTAACATTTCTAAATAATTCAACTCAAGAAATAAACATAGAGGATATCGACCAATACGTATCTGAATCCGGTAACCCGGAAAACCACAAACAAGTTCTTCTGGTCGATATTGAGACCCCGCTGCTGGCGGACATGAAGGACATACTCGAGGGATATCCCCATTTTGATGATATAATATCGAAAATGGAGAACGGGCTCTACTGGGACTTGGTCTCAACGAACCGGCAATTACTCCAAACTCGGGGAATATATCCGGAAAATATAAGCACTTGCGACCTTTGTACTTCGTGCGGAAAAGACCATTTTTTCTCGATGGCCCGTGATAAGATTACCGGACGGATGGCCGCAGTCATAAGCCTCGATAAATGAAGACCCCTTTATTGGCTTAAAATTGGAAAAACGATAGAATGAAAGCATAATTACTCCTCAAAAATGCAAGGTTTTTCAGAAGAGAGAAAAAGTCTGTGAGGCTTACTATGATTGCTATAGTAAATCCGGTAAGTATCAATACTATATTCTGGCTGCTAGTTTTGGCCACGATAGTTGCCATGACGGGGCGTTATATCAAAATACCTTATGCACTGGCTTTAGTGATAACTGGACTACTGGTGGGCTCAACCAGATATTTTGGTCAGTTTTATCTTGATCCACAAATACTTTTTGCTGTCTTTTTACCCCCGTTGTTATTCGAAGCTGCTATCAATATGCGTTTGAACCTCTTGGCTAAAAACTGGAAGCCGGTTCTGATATATGCGGTTGTAGGCACGGTTGTCGCTGCTCTGGCTACCGGTATAATGATAAATCGCTTGCTGGGTCTGCCTCTGGCAGCAGCACTGGTATTTGGTGCTCTTATTGCACCTACCGACCCTATATCGGTAATAGCTGTCCTGAAAGAACTCAAGGTAGGGAAAAACCTGAGTATGATAATGGAGGCAGAAAGCGTATTTAATGACGGAGTCGCCATTGTTCTGTTTACTATTCTGGTTTCATATGCTTCGGGACAAGATATTACTATATCAAATGGGCTTGGTTCGTTCGTGACGGTGGCGATAGGGGGTGCAGCTCTGGGCGGGGCAGTAGGCCTGGCAGCATCAAGGGCAACCCGAGAATTTAATGATCACCTTTTGGAAATCATGCTTACAACGGTTGTTGCCTTTGGCTCCTACTTAATAGCTGAATGGATTCATGTATCCGGTGTTATAGCGGTTGTAACGGCCGGACTGGTAACCGGCAGCTATGGTATGCAAAAGGGGATGTCGGCAACTACCCGTTTATCGGTTAATTCCTTTTGGGAATATGCTGCTTTTGCGGTAAATTCCATCGTTTTTTTACTGGTTGGTTTCGAGGTGACTCTGGTAAACTTGGGGCCGATGATTCCCTTAATTATAGCGGCTTTCTTTATTGTATTATTGGGGCGGGCTGTGGCTATTTATTTCTTAAGCCCCTTGATAAGGTGGTCTGGTTACAAAGTTCCACGTACGTGGCAGCACCTGCTGGTGTGGGGCGGGCTGCGGGGGGCGATTCCCATGGCTCTGGCCTTGAGTCTGGATAGGGGTTTTCCGGCTCGGGATCAAATTCTGCTTTTGACTTTCGGCGTCGTGCTTTTCTCCTTGCTTCTTCAGGGATTGACCACCAAACCCCTATTAAAAAAGTTGGGACTTGCTGCAAAAAAGAACTGGCAAGCTGAACACAGCCGTTTGGCCAGCCAGATCATGGCCGTTCAGGAAGCCCTCAAGGAGTTGGATGATTTGGAACGGAGGCGGGCCTTGACCACCCAGAGTTATCAGCGTTTAAAAAGCCGGTATCAACAACGCCTGGAATACCTGGAAAGCCGTATTGAAGAACTGGGGCAGCAAGATGTCAGCCTTATTCAATTCCAGGAAACGCAAGCCCTTCGCCAGGCTCTATTGGCCGAGAAAAGCTCTCTGAGAGATGCCTACATCAGCGGAATGATAGATGAAGAAGACTGGCTGCAGCTCTCACTGGCTATTGATGAAGAATTGGATTCATATCCGAAAACCGATGTTGACTAAAATGACAGGTTGCTGAACCGAAAGGAAGTTTTGGGTGTATAGCCCAATTAAAACTTGAATGAAATAATTTAAATTCGATGTTAAATTAGGATTGTCTTTTTTTACAGTTGACATATTTCTGCTACAGTGTATCTTTAATCTTAATTATATATGCATGTATACACTACAGGGCAGGAAGAATTTATGAAAGTAATAATTATTGGTGCAGGCAAAGTTGGCTTTAGTATGGCCCAGTTGCTGTCAGCCGAAAACCATGATGTAACAGTGATAGAACAGACTCCGGAGCGGCAGCAGATATTGGAAGATACGCTGGATGTCCAGGTTATTTCGGGCAGCGGTTCATCAACTTCGGTTCTACAATCTGCCGGCGTAGGCAATACCGATATGCTGCTGGCGGTTACCGAATATGATGAGCTGAATATGGTAGCCTGTTTGATTGCCAAACAGTATGGAGCCAAAACCACCGTAGCCAGAGTTCGCAACCCCGAGTACCTGGAGGTTAAAGGATTCTCACTCAATGGTCTGATGGGCATTGATATGATAATTAATCCGGAAAGGGTCACTGCCCAGGAAATAGCTGAAATTATAAAAAACCCCGAAGCGCTCAATGTTGAGTACTATGCCGATGGAAAAGTGCAGCTTTTGGAACTGGAATTGGCGGCGGACTCCCCCTTGGCTAATAAAAAAATCAAGGCTCTGGATACATCGATTCCCTACAATATTGTCTCTATTATCCGCGAACATGCTATGTTAGTCCCCGGCGGTGATGACATTTTAAAACCCGGGGACCATATTCATCTCATGGCCAGGGCAAGCGATATGAAATCGGTAGAACGGCTGTTGGGTTTTCATTCCCGCAAGGTCGAACAGGTGACTATTCTGGGAGGGGGACGCACCGGCTTTTATTTGGCCCAGATTTTGGAGACCAGCCAGCCTTCGATAAAGATCAAAATTATTGAAAAGGACATAGCGCGGGCCTCAAAAATTTCGCAAAGGTTGAAGAATACCCTGGTTATCCATGGGGACGGCAGTGATTATCAACTGCTGGGAGAAGAAAACATATCCATTTCGGACCTTTTTGTCGCGGTAACCGACGATGACAAGATAAACTTGCTGTGTTCACTCATTGCCAGTAATTTAGGTGTAAAAAAGACGGTATGCCAGGTTAAACGCACGGAAGTATTGCCTTTGGCGGAACAGGTCGGTATAGATACCATATTAAACCCGCGCATCCTCACGGCTGGAGCCATACTGAAATACATGCGGGTTGGAGACATCATCTCTGTTACTCTATTTGGAGAAGAACGCGCTGAAATGCTGGAATTATTAGTCAAACCGGGATCGATGGTATTAAATAAACGCTTGAAGGACATCAAGTTTCCACGTGGCTCAATGGTCGGGGCGGTGCTTCGCAATGATACGATTGTCATTCCAGACGGCGATTTCAGATTTGCGGCCCACGATCGTTTGATGGTTTTTTCCCTGATGAAAAGCATCCATAAGATTGAGCACCTGTTTAGGAACGGAGGCGGGCATTGATCAGGGGGGCGGTTGTTCTAAGCAACCTGGGCCGCCTGGTTTTCATTATCGGCATAGCGATGCTGACTTGTCTGGGATGGTCGCTGGCCTACCATGAAGATGTAACCATACCGATTTTGCAGGCGGCTCTTCTAACGATTGCCTGCGGTTTACTGCTGAAACACGTATTTTCAAGTCCGGATAATATCAACTTTAAAGAGGGCTTTGTTCTGGT
>JBDKUE010000103.1:0-13368 GCA_039679855.1 Syntrophomonas sp. | reverse complement strand
CATGTGGAAAAGGTTCTCAACAACGGCCGCTTCACACCTCGGGCGGAGTTTAAACCCAAAGACTCTCCAGCCGTGGGGACTGTCAACGGGCTGGCTGTTTATGGCGCCTGCCAGGGCACCCTGATTGAAGTTGAAGCCAAGAGCATAAAAGTAGAAGTCGGCAAGGGGAACTGGACCATAACCGGTGTTGTTGAAGAGGAACAGTTTGGAGGACAGGAGCGCCGCCTCACCCGCAAGAGCATGGCTAAAGGCGCACTGGAAACGGTATTTACGGTTTTGCGTTCGCGGTTTGGCATTAATTTGTATAACTACGATATTCACATAAACTTCCCAGGAGGAGTGCCGGTTGACGGTCCCTCGGCGGGGGTGAGTATGGCGGCTGCCATCTACTCCAGTATCATGGGCTTGGCGGTTGACAACCTGGTAGCCATGACCGGAGAGCTGTCCGTGCATGGCTCGGTGAAACCGGTAGGGGGTGTTATAAGCAAGGTGGAGGCAGCCCGGAAAGCCGGAATAAAACGGGTTTTAATCCCGGCTGAAAACTGGCTCAAGATCTTCGACGATTTCCCGGAAATCAAGGTTATACCAGTGCGGGACGTCGAAGAGGTCATTAGCCAGGCCATGGAAGAAGAAACAGATATCATAACCAGGGCTATCTGAGCATATGGCGCTTCTTGCGCCGGCATAGCACATATAGTAGAATAGATGTGCCTGGGAGGTGTTTTTTTTGCCTGATATTACAGAGTATCGTGAGGTTGCCATGCTTCCGCTTCGGGGGCTCTTGGTTTTCCCATATACAGTGATCCATTTAGACGTGGGGCGCAAAAAGTCGATTCAAGCCATTGAAGAATCGATGCTGGATACTAAGGAGATCTTTTTGGCCACTCAAAAAGAGGCCCAAACCGACGACCCGGAAGAAGAGGAGATCTATACTACCGGAACCATAGCCGAAATCCGACAGGTTCTTAAAATGCCCGGCGGGACAATGCGGGTTCTGGTTGAGGGTCTGTACCGGGCTGAGGTTCAGAGCTATATAAGTTACGAACCTTTCATCAAGGTGGAAGTAGAAGTCTTGCGCGAGGGCGAAAACGCCAAAACTTCTGAGGTAGAGGCTTTGATGCGTACGCTGGTATCGCAATTTGAGCAGTGGGTGCGCATGAGTAAAAAGATTCCACCGGAAACGGTGGTCAGCGTGGTTGGCATTGAAGAGCCGGGCCGTCTGGCTGACGTCATAGCATCCCACCTTACCCTGCGCATCAATGAAAAACAGCGTATTCTGGAGTTGAAACACGTTTCAGACCGGTTAAATTTCCTCTGTGAACTTCTGGTTAAGGAAATGGAAGTCCTGGAATTGGAGAGAAAAATCAATATCCGGGTGCGCAAGCAGATGGAAAAAACCCAGAAAGAATACTACCTGCGCGAGCAGATGAAGGCAATTCAAAAAGAACTGGGCGACAAGGATGAAAGAACCAGTGAAATTGAAGAGCTGAAGGAAAAGATACGCATTGCCAACCTTCCCAAGGAGGCCGAGGAAAAGGCCTTTAAAGAGCTGGACCGGCTGGAAAAGATGCCTCCCATGGTGGCTGAAGCAGTTGTGGTTCGCAACTACCTGGACTGGCTGCTGGCCCTCCCCTGGTCGGTGGAAACCCGCGACCGGTTGGATTTGAAGGTTGCCGAAAAGTACTTGGAAGAAGACCATTACGGGCTGGAGAAACCGAAGGAGAGAATCCTGGAATACCTGGCCATCCGCAAGCTGGCCAAAAAGATGAAAGGGCCTATTCTATGCCTGGTTGGCCCTCCTGGCGTGGGTAAAACCTCGCTTGGAAAATCGGTTGCCAGGTCCCTGGGGCGAAAGTTTATCCGTATGTCTCTGGGCGGCATTCGGGATGAAGCTGAAATCAGGGGGCACCGGCGCACTTATGTGGGCTCCATGCCCGGCCGGGTTTTACAGAGCATAAAAACGGCCGGATCCAGAAACCCGGTCTTTCTCCTGGATGAGATAGATAAAATGACCATGGATTTTAGGGGCGATCCGGCGTCGGCTTTATTGGAGGTACTGGATCCGGAACAGAATTTTACTTTCAGTGATCATTATCTGGAAATACCCTTTGATCTTTCCAAGGTCATGTTTATAACTACTGCCAATTCAACATACAATATACCCCGTCCGCTGCTGGACAGGATGGAGATTATTGAACTTTCGGGATATACGGAAGAGGATAAAGTGCATATCGCCGAAGGCTATTTGATACCCAAACAGATCAAGGAGCACGGGATGAAGCCGGATCATATCTCCTTTTCTGAGGGGTCGGTCCGCAGGATCATACGTGAATATACCAGGGAAGCCGGCGTGCGCAACCTGGAACGGCAGATCGCGTCAATCTGCCGCAAAATAGCCCGCCAGGTGGTCGAGGATCCCAAAACCCAGGCGAGCATTACGGCTGGTAACGTCCCCAAATATTTAGGGATTCAGCGCTACCGCTACGGAGTTGCCGAAAAGGAAAGCCAGGTGGGCGTGGCTACTGGTTTGGCCTGGACCGAGACCGGCGGCGATATCTTGTCGGTTGAAGTGGCCCTGGTAAAAGGGAAGGGCAAACTGACCCTGACCGGCAAACTGGGCGATGTAATGAAGGAATCGGCTCAGGCCGCACTGACCTATGTGCGTTCGCGGGCTGAAGAACTGCAGATAGATCCGGACAAACTGCAGGATTTTGACATCCACCTGCATGTGCCCGAAGGGGCTATTCCCAAGGACGGCCCTTCGGCCGGAATTACCATTGCCACGGCTCTGGCTTCGGCCATGTCGGGACGCGAAGTCAAGAACGATGTTGCTATGACCGGTGAAATAACCCTGCGCGGGAGGGTGCTGCCCATTGGGGGGTTAAAAGAAAAGGTCCTGGCTGCCCACCGGGCGGGAATAAAAAATATCATTCTGCCCATTGACAACAAAAAGGACCTGGCTGATATTCCGGCTCCGGTGCGCAGGAATCTGAACTTCATACCGGTAAACCATATGGATGAAGTAATAGAGCATACACTGAACTAAATAAACGTAATTGTTGTATGAAAGGGAACTTAAGAGGTTCCCTTTTATTTTGGGAGTATGAGGAATGATTATAAAAACAGCGGAATATGTGGGGTCATTTGTTGACCTGGCCGCCCTGCCGCAGGGGAATTTGTCTGAGATTGCGCTGGTGGGCCGTTCCAATGTGGGGAAATCTTCGCTTATAAACAAAGTTGTCAATCGCAAAGGCCTTGCCAAGTCAAGTTCTACGCCGGGAAAGACCAGGACCATTAATTATTTTATAGTCAACGACAGCTGGCATCTGGTGGATCTGCCGGGCTATGGCTATGCCAAGGTGTCCCAGCAGGAGAGAAATCGCTGGCAGAAAATGATAGAAAAGTACCTGCAGAAGCGGGAGCAGTTAAAGGGAGTGATAATGCTTCTTGACATTCGCCATGAGCCCAATAAAAACGACCAACTCATGAAAAACTGGCTTTTGGAAAGCGGGCTGCCCCTGCTGCTCATTGCCACCAAAGCCGATAAAATATCCCGCGGCAATCGGGCCAAACACCTGGCCGTTATCCGCCGGGCTTTAAACCTCGAGATCGCCGATACACCCATCGTTTTTTCCACCCAAACCGGTGAAGGAGCAGAAGAGATTAAAGATTCTATTATCGGTCTCTTATCCGAATAGCGTTACGTGGCGTTACGTGGGGACGTTCTTTCTGTAACAGGAATTTCCTGTTACAGAAAGAACGTCCCCACGTAACATTCGTGCAACAAATTCTCCGTCTCCCCTGTTGCAAATCCTCGTATTTAGCCTATTCTTGCTTTCAGATAGTCTATTAAAGCTTCGCCTTCCGGGCTGGTGTCTAACTGCCGGCTCAGCATCTCGTGCAGTCTTTGCTTTCCATTATCCTCTTCCATAAGCTCGGCCGGGGTTTTATCGTCCAGTTCCAGGTGTGGAGTACGCAGCCACTGTTCAGCTTCCCGATCCCTTATCAAAAGGAACCAGTGATTGAAATATTCATCATTAGGCGGCTGGTCGCTAAAGCGGTTTTGAATGACCACCGATTCCAGGCCGGGCAGAGCCTGGCTCAGCAGACTCCTCATTTTCTCGATGTCATCCAGGACTTCGGCCGACCAGATCAAATCATTCTCTCCCAGGGCCAGGCGCACGTAGCCGCTTACTTCCTCATTTAATTGATGCCACCGGTAGCCCTGGGTAGTGTGCAGGCACTGCCAGTCGCTCCCTTCATTGATAGCTTTAGAAAGTCGCTCCTTTTGAGCTTTATCCAGCCGGGCGGCCTCCATGTGATCGAAGTTTACCATGATCTGTTTGGAGGCATGGTCAAAGAGGCCGTAGACAATTTCTTCATTATCTTTTAGGAAAGAGTTTTTATCTTCATTGTGCAGAGAACTTAAGAAGTTCAGGTGGCGGACCAGGAAATCTTCTTCACCGGATTTGTTGTTAAGGGATACAACCATGCCGGAAAATAGCTCGTCTTCCTGAATCTTAACCAGGCGTCCCATGAACAGTGGGGCATTCTGGTTTAACTGGTCATCCCAGGGCTCTTTCAGAAGGATGCGGTGGTTGGTGTCCAGGAAAATATCTCGGATATTGAGGTACTGATACTCAAAACTCTGAACTTCATAAATCGAGGGAAAAGAATTATTCAAGGTAAGCAGACAGTCCTTGAGCAGGGTATCCATGTATTCGCCGTTGCTATTCAGGTATTCTTCACCCAGGGTCGGACCGTCACTGATCCGGGCACCAAACCACAGCCATTCACTGAACACAGCTTCATTTTCCCTGGGAAGAACGGGATTTACAGTGAAACGCAGGTAGTGGCCGCGCAAGTCCCGGCGCAGCTTTTTGATGCGCTGTTCGTAGTATTGATCCAGTTTAAGTTTTACAGCTGTCAATAGCTGGCTGTAACGGGTAAAGGGATCTGGAGATATGTCCACCTGTTCACCCAAGCGACCACAGCACTTTTTATACTTTTTGCCGCTGCCGCAGGGGCAGGGATCGTTTCGTCCTATTTTCAGGCTGCTCACCGATAAACCTCCTTAACCAAGTTGAACTTTTTGAGTCTCTTAAATCAAAGATAGCACATGGACCCTAAGGCCAGTTTCTATATTACACTAGCATAGGACAGGGCAGCAGGAAAAGCAAGTCTGCAAAAATGGCCAGGGGGGAACAGGGGCTGCACATCTTTTTAAGGCATTTAAGCTTAAAAGTCGATAATACTTCTATAATAAGGAAAGTGTACTGTGGTGGCATTGTTAAACTATACCGATATCAATGGTAAAGAAGGAAAAATTATGGAGAAAAAACCAGCCCGGACCCAAATTAAAAAGATAGCTGTTTTATTAATGATTATATTAATGCTTCCGTTTTCTGCGGCGGCTGCAACAGCACCTACCACGGCTACCATCGACTATGAACTGGACAGCGGCGCTATCATTCTCAATGGGCAGATTGTATCTGATGGCGCAGGGACTATCAGCGAATACGGCTTTTATTACGCCAGGACGGCCGATATAAACAATTTTAGTCCGGATGCAATCGCAGCGGATTCAGACGCGCATAAGAAAAAGGTGGGAACCGTCATTCCGCAGGGCCAGTATTTTTCAACCAGCCTGGCCGGTCTTACAGGCGATACCGAATATTTGTATTTTGCCTATGCCAACAATGAGCAGGGAACGGCTTATGGCACAGTAAAATACTTTTTCACAGAAAATGATGGAGATACTCCCGAAGTAAAAACCAAGGGGGCTTCGGCTTATTACGATGAGGCCAGGCTTTACGGGCGAATCACCTCTGACAGGGGTGAGGCTATAACCGAATATGGTTTTTACTACGGACTTGACAGGAACTGCAGCATTAAAGTGGTGCAGGGCACCAGTGACATCGGTGAAAGCAGTTTTAACACCTATCTGACCAATTTAAGCGTTTATACCACTTATTACTACCAGGCCTATGCCCGCAATGCCTCCGGCACTTCCTACGGTTCGATCTTGAGTTTTTCGACCGGGGATTATTACGATTACTATGATGATGACAGTTACTATTACAGCTATGGCAAGCCAACCGTTTCCACCAAAAAACCGGTTGACCAGGCCGGTGGAACCGTCCTCTACGGTGTAATCACTTCCCGGGGAAGCGCATCATTAACTTCCTATGGCTTTTACTGGGGGACTCAAAGCAGCCCGGAAAATAGGGTTGAAGTTGGCAGTTCTATCGCTGCCAACCATACCTTCAGCTACCATCTGAACTATTTGCGCCCCGGAGAATATTACTATGTTCAGACCTATGCCAGGAACTCGTATGGAACCACTCGGGGAAACGCGGTTCGCTTTAAGGCGGGGTATAATACCCAGCCGACCTTTACCACCCTGGTGAGCAACATAGGATCATCCGAAGCTATCTTCAGCGGCAAGATTGGGGCTGTCGACGGGAGCCGGATCAGAGAATACGGATTTATTTATGGGCAGGTTCCGGGTTTGGAAAGCATGGTTAAAGTGGGTTCTTCCATCAAGAGGAACAAGGTGTTTAATTACCATGCCAGCGGCCTGCAAAAAGGTGCGCTCTACTATGTAAAAACTTATGTTATAACCGTCTCCGGAGTTGCCTATGGTCCCCAGGTGGTGTTCATCGCCAATTAAAACTTAACAAAAACATGCTTCATAGGCTTCGGCTGAATGCCGAAGCCTCAGCTTGTCGACAAAGTCGTCAAGCTGTTCAGAGCGAGCGACGGAAGTACCATCCAGGCACCACGATTTGCGCTCCGCTGCGCTTCGCATTTATTAAGGTTGCGAAGTGCAAGACGCGAAATAGTCCTGCGATTGAGGCATACATTAGTACGTTGATTGAGCAGGAATGTTGAGCGACGCAGACGACGCCCACGGACGGGCTAGTGCAGCGACGTTCACGGACGAACTAGTGCGGCGGTGGCAGGATGCCAAGGAGCCGCCGATGCCAGGATGGCAAAGAGCGGCGAATTCGCTTTTGTCGACGGTCTGGGGCTTCGGCTGAATAGTAAGGTCGGGGCCTTTTTTGCACACAACTTGCACTGCTTGGGAGTTTTTCAGTACAATTAAAGCTGTACAATTGTCAATAATTATCATGATAATATAGCAAAAATGAGGAGGAGTCGCTAATGGGTGCCGACAACAAACTGCCCAGCGTCTATGACCCCGCCCAGGTTGAGGGGAAATGGTACGAATTCTGGAAAGAGAATGGATTCTTTAAACCGAGCCAGGATTATAATAAAAAGATGTTTTCCGTGGTCATGCCCCCGCCCAATGTTACCGGATCGCTGCATCTGGGCCACGCCCTGGACAACACTCTTCAGGATATCCTGACCCGCTGGCGGAGGATGCAGGGTTACAATGCCCTGTGGCTGCCCGGAACCGACCACGCTGGAATTGCCACCCAGGCTCGGGTGGAAGAGTCTCTGGCCCGGGAGGGGTTGAGCAAACACGACCTGGGAAGGGAAAAGTTTGTAGAGCGGGTCTGGGAATGGAAGCATCTATATGGGTCCCGGATAACCAACCAGCTGATGCTCATGGGATCGTCCTGTGACTGGAGCCGGGAGCGCTTTACCATGGATGAAGGCTGTTCACGGGCGGTCCGCGAGACCTTTGTGAGGCTTTTTGAGAAGGGTCTTGTTTACCAGGGGGACTACATAGTGAACTGGTGCCCCCGCTGCCACACCGCCATCTCGGATATAGAAGTTGAGCATGAAGATAGCGACGGGCATCTATGGCATATACGCTATCCCATAGAGGGCACCGACGAATACCTGGTAGTAGCTACTACCAGACCGGAAACCATGTTGGGCGACACGGCGGTAGCCGTTCATCCCGAGGATGAGCGCTATCTGAACCTCACCGGCAAACAGGCCCGGCTCCCCCTGATGGATCGCCTGATTCCCATAATAAGCGATACCTATGTTGATAAGGAATTTGGGACAGGTGCAGTGAAGGTCACTCCCGCCCATGATCCCAATGACTTTGATATGGGCCTGCGCCATGAACTTCCCCAGGTTGTGATAATGGACGAGGCCGGCATCTTGAATGAAAACGCCGGGCCTTATGCCGGACTGGAGCGCTATGCCGGCCGCCAGGCGGTTGTTAAAGATTTGGAGGCCCTGGGGCTTTTGCTCAAGGTTGAAGACCACCGGCACGCGGTGGGACACTGCCAGCGCTGCGACACAGTGGTTGAACCGCTGGTCTCCAAGCAATGGTTTGTGAAGATGAAGCCTCTGGCCGAACCGGCCATTGCCAGGGTCCTTTCCGGGGAAACCCGGTTTGTACCGGAGCGCTTTACCCGCATCTATATACACTGGATGGAGAATATTCGCGACTGGTGCATTTCCCGCCAGCTGTGGTGGGGGCATCGCATCCCGGTCTGGTACTGTGAGGACTGCGGTGAGGTCATTTGCAGTCGAACCGACCCGGACCAATGCCCGAACTGCAACTCGGCCAACCTGAGGCAGGACGAAGATGTCCTGGATACCTGGTTTTCCAGTGCCCTGTGGCCTTTTTCCACCCTGGGCTGGCCGGACGATACCGAGGATTTGCGCTATTTCTTCCCCACTACGGTTCTGGTCACGGGAAGAGATATCATCTTCTTCTGGGTGGCGCGCATGATCTTTTCAGCTATTGAACAGACCGGACAGGTACCTTTTCACGATGTTAATATTCACGGGCTGATCCTGGATGCCCTGGGGCGCAAGATGAGCAAGTCCCTCGACAACGGGGTTGATCCGATCGAAGTGATTGAGAAATACGGGGCTGACACCCTGAGGTTCTCATTGATTACCGGAGTGACGCCCGGCAACGACGTGCGCTTCCACTGGGAAAAGGTTGAAAACATCCGTAATTTCGCCAACAAGATATGGAATGCTTCGCGCTTCGTAATGATGAATCTGGAAGGCTATAAAGCAAATGAAATCAAGGAAGAGGAACTTCAGCTGGCTGATAAGTGGATCCTTTCCCGGGCCTCGGACCGGGCTCAGCAGCTCACTGCCCTTTTGGAGAAATATGAATTGGGCGAAGCAGCCCGGATCCTGTATGATTTTATCTGGGATGAATTCTGCGACTGGTATATCGAGCTCTGCAAACCGCGCCTTTCCAGTGCGGCGCTTCCCCAGGAGAAGGCTCTGGTCCAGAATGTTCTGGTCAAGGTCCTTGCTGACATTCTGCATCTTTTGCACCCGTTTATGCCTTTTATCAGTGAGGAAATATACCAGAGCCTGCCCGGAGCCAGCCGGACTATAATGCTCAATCCCTGGCCGGATGGAAGTCAGGACAAAATGTGGCCGGAGGCGGTGGCCGACATGCAGCGCATCATGACTATAATCAGAGCGGTTCGCAATATCAGGGCCGAGTTCAATGTGCCTCCCGGATCAAAGATAAAAGCTCTGCTGGTTGTGCCAGAGCCCGACCTGCGAAGCATGCTGGCTGCTCATCAGTCCTACATCCGTACTATGTCCGGAGTAAATGAACTGGAGCTGCTTGATAAAATCGATGAGAAACCAGCCCAGGCGGTGTCAGCTTTGAGCTCCTGGTTTGAACTGTACGTTCCTCTGGAAGGCCTGATCGATGTAAACAAGGAAATCCAGCGCCTCAATAAGGAACTGCAAAACACGATGGCCGACCTGGCCAAGGCGGAAAACAAACTGGCCAACCAGGATTTCCTGGCCCGGGCGCCGGAAGCGGTTATAGAAAAGGAAAAGAGCAAGGCCGAGGAAGCCAGAAGCAGGAAAGAGGGTATTTTACAACGTCTGGAGATCTTGAGCAAATAGTTGAAAAAAAACTGCAGAACCTGCTCCTGCTGGGCAGTCGGCCCGGTATGGAGCGGATTGAAGCTTTATTAGAATTACTGGATAATCCGCAAAGCGCTCTCAAGTCAGTACATGTAGCCGGAACCAACGGAAAGGGTTCAACCTGTTGGATTATCGCATCAATATTGCATAAAGCCGGATACCGGGTGGGGAGTTTTCTATCTCCCCACATTTCTTCTTACCGGGAGCGCCTACGTATCAACGGAGAATATATCACTGCGCAGGATATGAACGACTACCTGGACCGGGTTATGGCGGCCGCTGACCGGTTAATTTCATCCGGGGGGGAGCACCCCACCGAATTTGAGATTTTAACCGCCCTGGCATTTCTGTATTTTAAAGACCGGCAGGTGGATATAGCGGTTCTGGAAGTGGGGATGGGTGGACGTTATGACTCCACCAATGTGATTACCCCGCTGGTTTCAGTAATAACCAGCATAGATTATGATCATGTCGCCTATCTGGGAGATACCCTGGAAGAAATCGCCTTTAACAAGGCGGGTATAATTAAGCCCGGGGTTTCAGTGGTAGTCAGTGAATTACCCGAACCAGCCCACCAGGTAATCGAGAGTGAGGCCGGGGAAAAACGTGCCCACCTCTACCATTCTAATTCAACCGTCAAAGTAGTTAGAAAGGGCAGTCCCCTGGACGGTATGGTTGAAGTTGCCCTGCCAGGCGACATTCTTGGAATCCTGCCGTTTTCTCTGCTGGGGGATTACCAGCTGGCCAATCTGGCTACAGCCTTGACCGCTATTTACATACTCCAACAGCAGGGATGGCTGATAAGCTCCGCCCATATCAGAGATGCTCTAGCCGGACTCAGCTTTCCAGGCCGGCTTCAGGTTATGTGCCGCAATCCTCTGATTATTGCCGATGCCGCCCATAACCCCCATGCCTGCCGGGCTCTGCGCCGTTCTATTGAAACGCTCCTGCCAGATAAGAAGCGGATTTTACTGCTGGGAATGCTGGACGACAAGGATGCGCTTCTATCTATTCAGGAGCTAGGACCGGCGACCCGGGCGGCGGTGGTAACCCGGCCTGATGAAAACCGGGCCTCAAACTGGCGCCGGCTTTCCTCACTATATGCTTCGCTGTTCCCCGGAGTTCCAATCTATGAAGAGGAAGAACCCACCAGAGCTCTTGACATGGCATTGGGTATACTAAAGGATAATGAGTATATGCTAATTAGTGGATCCTTCTATTTATTGGGAAAACTTTGGAGCAGTCTGGCGGGAAGGTGCTAGATTCTTAACATATTCTTAACACAGTCTTAAAGGAATGTTTTGTATAATGAACACAGAGACAGGGTGCGAGTACAATGCCAGCCCTAATTATATATATTACTCATCTAGGAAAGTTTTCGTAGGGTAAGGCAGGGCTCGCAGCTCCTTGCCGTCCTGGCACCGGCGCATTAGCCCGTCAGTGGGCGTCAGGAACGAGGAATACTGGACGTATTACGATTGACGACAACGCAGTCATACGGAAATTTAGCCGGTGATAATATATAGAATTAGGGCTGGCAATGTACTGAATATAAGGAGGTTATTTGAGTGGTTTTTCGCCTGAAGCCACGGGAGGAGAAATTTTTTTATTGTTTCAATGAGCTGGCTGATTTTATCTGTGAGGCCAGCGGCATTCTAAAGAGCTACTTTGAACAGCCCATGGATCCAACTCAAAAGCTGGAGCTTTTAACCGAAGTCGAGGAAAAGGGAGATAAAGTCCTCGGCCGGGTAATGCAGCAGATAAACAGCTCGTTCATCACCCCCTTTGATCGGGAGGACATCTTGATGCTGGCCCGCGAGTTGAACAATATTCTGGATCATATCCAGGGTACTTTGGAAAAAGTAGTTATCTATAAAGCAGGAATTCCCAAAGATATCTATGCCTTGAAACTGGTCAAGGTCCTCGAAGAAGCTGCCCAGGAAATACAGGGAGCGGTGCGGGAGCTGCCCGACGTCAGGACCAGGCATTCATCGATTCTTAAAGCCTGTGAAGTAATAAGATCCTATGAACACGAAGGGGATTTTTTATACCGGGCCGGCATTGCCAAGCTCTTTGAAAACACCGAAAACCTGGTTGATATCATCAAATGGAAAGAGATCTACGAGCATCTGGAGACCACCCTGGATTATTGCGAGAATGTAAGCAACGTTATCAAGGGAGTAGCGGTTAAGTATGTTTAGTGCCACTATTGTACCGGTATTATTTGTTATTCTATTTGCCTTGACTTTTGACTTTATTAACGGCTTTAATGACACCGCTAATGCCATTGCAACTTCTGTTTCAACTAAAGCACTTTCGCCGCGTAAGGCCATTGTAGTCGCGGCTGTTTTGAATTTCACCGGGGCATTGACCGGAACTGCGGTTGCCTTTACAATCGGCAAAAGCATTATCGAACCCCAGATGGTTACTCCGTTGATTCTGATTGCAGCCCTCTCTGGAGCCATTTTTTGGAACGTTTTTACCTGGTATTTTGGAATACCCAGCAGTTCCTCACACGCTCTCATCGGGGGTTTGACCGGGGCGGTAATTGCCTCCCTGGGCAGCGCTAGCGTTAAATGGCATGGTTTTCTGATGATTTTGGCGGGCTTACTGTCCGCACCGGTCGCAGGAGTTATTGCGGGGAGTCTGATTATGACTCTCCTTTTTTGGCTTTTTAAACGTGCGGCACCGAATAAAATAAACAACAATTTCAGAAAGCTGCAGATATTATCAGCCTGTGCCTTATCTTTTTCCCATGGATCCAATGACGCCCAAAAATCTATGGGTATTATTACTATGGTGCTGGTCGGAGCCCATCTACTTGGCGAATTTAGCGTTCCCTTATGGGTAAAAGCTGCCTGTGCACTATCCATGGCAATGGGTACTGCGCTAGGGGGATGGCGGATAATAAAAACCATGGGAGGGAAAATTTTCCGCATAGAGCCGATTAACGGTTTTGCTTCCGATTTTACTTCCTGTATAGTTATACTGGTTGCCAGTCATTTTGGCTTTCCGGTGAGCACCACTCACGTGGTGTCTTCTGCAATTATGGGTGTTGGAGCTGCCAAACGCTTTAAAGGAGTGCGCTGGAATATTGCCCGTCAGATACTAATTGCCTGGGTTCTGACTATTCCTTCCTCAGCCCTGGTAGCTATATGCATTTACAATTTATTGCGATTTTTTGTATAATGGTACACAGACTTGTTTTTACAATTCATTATTTTTCTGTTAAAATCGCAGTATTAGAGGGATTATTAGGTAGAAATTTGAATTAAGGGGTGGGGGGCTTGAAGGTCTACAAGATACCTGAGGCCACAGTTATGCGGCTCTCTATTTACTCCCGGTATTTGCACCAGCTCATTGACGAAGAGGTTGATACAGTATCCTCTGATGAAATAGCTCGGGGAGTAGGGGTTAGTTCAGCCCAGGTACGCAAAGACCTGGCCTATTTCGGCGAATTTGGCACCCGGGGAGTGGGGTACAAGGTCGAAGAGTTGTATGGCCACCTCATGAAGATCCTGGGGCTTG
>JBDKUE010000018.1:0-8784 GCA_039679855.1 Syntrophomonas sp. | reverse complement strand
TGGGGCTGGTCCACTACTATCTGAACAACAGCGATCTGTTCGCCCGGGAAGATTCGGTAATTAAACGCTACGGCCCCTTATTGCTGGAACATTTCATGAGTCTGGTAAGGACTCGTAAATGAAGGAGGATGCTATGAAGAATAGGGAACTGGTACCGCTTAAAGCCAGGGCATGTTACGGGCACCTGGGAGGAACGCTCGGTGAAAGGATGTTTCAAAGATTTATTGAACTCGGCTGGTTGGAGCGGGATGGCCAGAAAGCAACTGTTTATGAACTTACCGAAGAAGGCAAAGAGCAGCTGACCAGGCTGGGAATAGATATTTATAAAGGGAGATGACTGGCGTGAAAATATGTATTGCCTGTGGAATGCCGATGAACGAGCCATCTGATTTTGCCATAAACGATGAGAGTAAGGATTATTGCCGGTATTGCTGCAATCCTGACGGTTCCATGCACTCATACCAGGAAAAGCTCGAAGGGATGACGGCCTTTATAGTAAAGACCCAGGGACTTGATGAAGCAGCCGCCCGGGCCGCAGCCGAAAGAATGATGGCCAAGCTCCCTGCCTGGAAAAAGGCTAAGTAAACAAAATCAGAACCTGAATAGGAACTAAGAAGCGCTAAATCCTGCTGGTTAATGCTATACATAAAGCGCGAAATATGAAAACATTAGCCCCCTGCATACCTTTGGATATGGCAGGGGGTTATGGCTTTTGGTTTATAACACGTTGTTGTTCATGATCTACAGGCAATCATTCCTGCGGCTTGGAGAAGGTAACCGTGGCCATCTGCCGGGTCTGATCCCGTCTTTAGGGGTACACCTTTGACAGAGTCGTTTAAACAACTGGTATATTCTTGTAATAGATTTTTTAAGCATTACAATTAGTCCTTTTTACACCAAAATATTCGAAATAATAGAAATGTTCATGCACGTTTTATTGAAACTGTGCAAATTTATCAAAGGCCACGTTGTTAGTTTTTTTGTAAAAGCCAGGATGGATCGGTAATGACCAACTCAATACCGGCATTTATTATATTCTTCATACAGATTGCCCTCAAAAATTTTTTATTTGCCACTTCTTTTTTAACTATTTACATCAGTCGCCAGAATATCGATGAATTATGCTTTATCGGCCCGCTGAAGGCATATAATTTAAGCAAAAATTCAGCCGGGATTAAGCTAAAATAAAACTTACAAGAAATACAATTATTACTATAGAGCAATTCTACAGGCAGCTTGCATGATCTTCACTAGAATCTTAAGCCGGTTTTAGAACGATTCGGAATTATTAGAGGGAAGGGAAGGAGCGGAACGGAGCAAAATCAGTTAGACGGACGGAAGCGAACCAGTGCCAAGAAATGGAGGGAACAATATGTTATCGGAACCCAAGGCGCAATTGCCTGGCATAATCTTGATTATCACTCTTGCCTTGCTTGTATCTTGTTTTTCCTGGTCTTTACCCGCGGCAGCCAGCGGTGCCAGTCTGGTAGTGACTACTGGCAGCGCCTCCGGTATTGACCAGAGCACCGCCACCCTGAACGGCCAGATTACTGCGAGCGGCAGCTCTGACATTACTGATTACGGTTTTTGTTATGGTACTGATCCGTCTTGTTCCAACAAGGTTCCGGTAGGGGGGAGCATAAGCGAAGGCAGTGCCTACTCAACCCAGATCAACGGTCTGACCGCTGGTACTACATATTATTTTATGGCATATGCGGTAAATTCCGAAGGAACGGTCAACGGAAGCCCGGTTTCGTTCGCAACCAGTGCTGCAGTTACGCCCACTGTGGCCACCGCCAGTGCCAGCGGTATAGACCAAAATATGGCCACTTTCAACGGCCAGATCACCACCAACGGTGGGGCGGCCATTAGTGACTATGGGTTCTGCTGGGGAACCGATTCATCATGTCCTAACAAAATTTCGGTTGGTGGCAGCATAAGCGATGGCAGTTCCTTTTCCTATACAATTAACGGTTTGGCTACGGGAACAACCTATTATTATAAAGCCTACGCTACGAATTCAGCCGGCCCTTCCTATGGAAACCCGGAGTCATTTACCACCAGCGCTGCGGCTGTCACGCCGACGGTGACCAGCGACAGCGCAAGCGGCATAAGCACGACCAGTGGCACCATTAACGGTACGGTTACTGCTATTGGCAGTTCAGCCGTCACCCAATATGGTTTTATTTATGGTACTACTGCAGCCTGCACCTCGCAGATAGTCATAGGCAACACCATCAGCCAGGGAAGTTCATTTTCCTATCAATTGAGTGGTTTAAGCGCCAGCACCACCTACTATTACAAAGCCTACGCTACCAATGCCGCCGGCACCTCCTATGGCAGTCTTACCTACTTCACGACCACTGCTTCCTCCACCTCAACCCTTACGGTGGAAACTGACAACGCCTTCGATATAGAGAGCGATTCTGCCACTCTAAACGGTTATGTTAGCACCGTTGGGGACTACTCTATAACGCAATACGGCTTTTATTATGGAACCACCTCATCTTGTATATCCCAGTTAATCGTTGGCTACAGTGCTGATGCAGGCGACAGTTTTTATTATGAACTCAGCGGTTTGAACGAGTACACCACCTATTATTTTAGGGCCTATGCAACCAATAATGCAGGCACTTCTTATGGAAATATATACTCTTTCACCACAAACTCGGGCAGTAAGCCAGACGTAGCGACTAATACACCATCGGTCAGCGAGGACTATGCCTACCTCTATGGACATCTAACATCCAAGGGAGGTTCGGACATAGAATCATACGGATTTTACTATGGAACCAGCAGTTCTCCAAGTACCAGAGTGGTCGTTGCATCAGATGATATCGATACTTATGATACGTTTAGCTACACCCTGAGCGGACTGGATTACGGAACCATATATTATTTTAAGGCTTATGCCACCAATAGTGATGGCACCTCATATGGAAGCGTTCTGAGTTTTATGACCCCAGACATTGCTATTGAAAAACCTGTAACAACGACAACTACCCAGGAGCAAAAGTCTTCCGTTCCGGTCTGCGTTTTCACCATAGATTCAAGCGGTTACAGCATGAATGGTATTAGTGTCAGTAGTGATGTAGCGCCTTATATCAAGGATAACCGGACCTTTCTACCCCTGTATACCGCGGCCAATGCCCTGGGCATCAGTACGTCAAACATAAGCTGGGATGGAGCCAGCGGGACAGTGACTATTATCGACGGGTCCAGAATAGTAGTTTTGACTATCGGTAGCCAGCAGATATGGGTCAACAGCGTGCCTATACATTTGGAAGTAGCCCCGGAGATTTCCCATGGACGGACCTGCTTGCCGGTCGGCCTTATATCCCAGCTTTTCGGGGCAACCTGCACCTGGAACGGAGCATCCCAGACGGTTACCATTCAACAGAGCGCTTGATCTGTCTTAGCAACGAAGACTGATAGTATTCTGGGAAGTTTTGCTGGTTTACCACCGTGAAGACGGTGCGTTGTTTCTACTTTGGGTCGAATTTATAACAAAGGGTTGTTGTCATATTTATTGACAACAACCCTTACTTTTTTAAACTGTTTTGTTTAGACCAAATTTTTATACAATTTTATGCGAATTTATACAATTTAACTAGAAGAACAGAAAATTAACCAAAATATACATTATTACAACAAGAAATACTATAAACTCGCATAATGGTATTTATCACTATAATAATTGTTACCGAAATAATTAGTAGGCAAACTAAACGGAAGGGAGGCAAAATTGGATACACCTTGATAGAGAGATGATATGAGCGAAAATATTAGGGGGTTTTACTTTGGCGAAGAAATTAGCGCGGCCAACCAAGGAATCGTTGAAACACACCGGGATTGTTGCCAAAGAAGAAGACGAGGACATCCTGCGCAAAAGGGAGCAGGCCAAAAAGATGGCCCAGGAGAAGGCGCGGGCCAGAACTTTTGCCAAGCAGCAGGCTATGGCGGAAAGAATCGCTTCCGCATCGGAACAGCTGGTGGCCGGGGTGGAAGAGACCAATGCGACGGGACAGGAGTTCTCACGATTGATGGATGAAGTGGCGGCGGCTTCTGCCAGGGGGGGCGTCAATGCCGAAAAGATGCGCGGCGCCAGTGAGCAATTAAACAATGCGAGCAAAGAATTTGTAGTCAAAGCCGAGCTATTGATGGACTATTCGAATAAATCGATCGCAGCATCCACCGATTCCATTCAGACTATGGAAAATATGACCGGATTGGTAAAGGTGGCAGCCACTAAAAACACCCAGTCCTCTAAACGTATTGAGGAACTTGAAGTGCAGTCCCAGCGCATCGGTGACATCGTTCAGGCTGTAGTAATGATCGCGGATCAGACCAATTTGCTCGCTTTGAACGCCGCTATCGAGGCCGCCCGGGCCGGAGAACACGGACGGGGGTTTGCCGTGGTGGCCGACGAAGTGCGCAATCTGGCTGAAATATCAGAAAGATCCGCCCGGGATATTCGTGGGGTGGTGGATGAAATCCGCGGTGGAGTCACCGCCGTAGTGACTAATATCAGTACTACCGTCGAAGAATTCAATTCCATGGCGACTACTCTTGATGAAACCGTTCAAGGATTCTCGGGTGTAGGAGAGTTTATGGTCCAGTATGGAGAAAATGCCAGGAAGATAAAAGGCCATGCGGCGCAGGTTGGGGAATTGGCTGCCAGGTTCCTGGCCAGCAGCGAAACCATTGCCTCGGCAACTGAGGAATCGGCCGGGGGAACTGAAGAAATATCCAAAGCTGTAACGGAACAGAGTAAAGCGCTAGCCGAGGTGAACATCGCCATCCAGGAATTGAGCGAGATGGCGGATGATCTGAAAACCTCCACCGATATTGCCAAGTCGGCCGAAGAAGTGGCGGCAACTGCTGAGCAGCTATCAGCCAACATTGAGGAACTGAGCAGTTCGGCTAATCAGGTTTCTGGCGGCATCTTTCAACTGAATGAGGCAGTTCGGGCCATAGCTGACGAAATGGAGAATGTGAGAAAATTCTTTGAAGACACCACGAGCAATTATGAGAGTATAGGGCAGATGGCGGTCGAATGCGGTAAAATACGAGCCGATGCTGACGAAAGCCTGCAATCTACACGATCCAAGGCAGCAGTTGTAGCACAAATGTTGAAAAGGAGCGGCGCCTTCTATGAGGCAACTGGTCAGGACCTGGAAAATCTACAGGATAAAATCCGCCGGATAGAAAAGATAGTAGATACCATTCAGAATGTATCCATCCAGACCAACATGCTGGCAGTCAACGGTTTCGTAGAAGCCGCAACTGCGGGCGAGCACGGCCGTGGTTTTTCGGTAGTGGCAGGTGACATTCGCAATCTGGCCACCGAATCAGCCGAAAATGCAGACAAGATCAGGGATCTGGTGAGAGAGATCCAGGACCTGATGTCTAAAGTTGTTAGTGAGATTGATCAATCACAAACGGCTGCCCAAGAAGCAAATGCCTATGTCCCGGTCGCCGTGCAGAAGAACAGCGTTGTGACTGATAACCTGATATTCTTACGGGACGTTGCCCAAGAGGCCATGGGTGCATTGAAGGATATGAAGAGTGGATTGGATATCAATGACGAGCAAATTGTGGACATGCGCAGTATTGTCGATTCAATAAACGAACAGATTCAGAGTGCCTCCATATTGGGGCAGGAGCAGGGCAAGGCAGTCGATGAACTGGCCGGGTCTATTGAAGAAATTGCCTCTATTGCAGACGAGATGCAGATGAATTAAGGCCGGGAGGGGACCCTTAAAGAAGGGGTAGATATGATAACTTTCACGACCTGGAGACTGGCCAATTGTTAGAGGACCTGAAAAAGGAAGCCGGGAGTGATGAAGCACCAACAGAATTTGAGCGGGGGGAAAACCGTGAATTGTGAAAGGCACGGCTTTAAGCCATGACTTTTATAATTGTGGGAGAACATAATATAAAAAACTGGACTATTTATAGTTGATATTGAGCTGGCATTTGTTTTACTAGATAGTGCCTTCTTCGACCGAGTCCAGGGCGTATATATTGTTATTGCCGGCCTGGTAGGGCCCGAAACGCATATAACCTCCGCAGGTGTAAATCTTATCATCCAGGACCGCAGCCCCATGATACCACCGGCCGACGGATAACGGTGTGGTGGAAGTCCAGGTGTTGTCAGAAAGGGCAAAGACTTCAACCGTTTTGAGGGAAGCGTCTCCGGCAAGCCCACCGATGGCATATATCTTACCGTCCGCTCCCAGTACTGATGCCAGGCACCGTCTTGCGGTGGGCATTGGTACGCAAGTCTGCCAGGAGTTGGTCTGCGGGTTGTAGACATCGACCCTGTTTAGTTCCGTGTTGCCATCGGTTCCTCCAATTATGTAAATACTCCCGCCGGGTACGGTAACTGCTGAGAATTGGTGCCGGGGCACGGGCATGTCGTTTCCTGTGCTCCAGGTGTCGGTTCCCTGGTTGTATATCTGAACCGTGGAAAGAATAGCACTGGGCGGCCCACCCGGATCTGTCGATGGTGGCAGGCAGCCTCCCATCACATAAAACTTCCCGTCAACAGTTGAAGCGATGCCCGGATCGTGGCACGGTGTCGGAAGAGAAGTCTTTTGCGTTACGGCACCGGTTGACGGGTCATACTCCTCGACCGGCGACGCGAGGGCCTGGCAGCCCGAGAGCCCGCCGACTGCGTACAGCATTCCATTGGCGGTAGTAACAAAAGCCTGTCCGAAATAAGTGAACGGATATGGGATTGTCGACCATGTGTCGGAAGCGGGATCAAAAACGGTTATGTCGCTGACATAACCATCGGTGCGGTATCCACCGACCACCCATATTTTTTGTTGCAAAGATAAGGCGCTTACCCGCCACTGGGCAGCGGGCAACGGTGTTGTGGTTGTCCAAACCAAATTATTGAGGGAGAATTTTACATCCAGCCCGAGCAACGCCCGCTCCCATTTGCTCAGCCTTTTCTTGCCTGTAATATCCGCTATGAAAGAAAGGGGGGCTATCTTCGGAATTGGTCTTGGCGGCATAATATGTATCTCCCCTTTATGAAGTATTACTTGAGTATCTTGGGATTAAGTTGGGGTAAAAGAGATATGCTGGTTGACAGAATATCGGGATAAAGGGATGCACATGTTTGGGCGCGCTGCAGCGCCTGGTTTACAGCCTGCACGCTCCGCTGATTATCGGGCATAGCCGAAAAGATACTGGTGGAAAGTATAGCCGCAATGAGGTAGATGGTAAAAAGCAGCCAGAGTCTTTGCATTTAATACTTCCTCGCTTTTATTCTTTTAAATATATGCGTAAGCGGCCATAGCATTTCTGGGGTGGATAAAAAAATAAATCTTTCTTTTCCATGGTTCCTCCCTAAATTTCTTTTTTAAAATTGGTATTGTTAATGCTAGTATAAGTTAACCGTTAAAAATTGTAATTGATTCGGTGTAGCACGCAATCAAGGTATTTGAGGAGAGGTTTAAATGCGGGTTATAAAAACGATCTGGGTAGTAGGAATCGGAGGAGTGGGCGGTTATTTCGGGGGCCGGACGGCCTATGCATTGGATAAGGGTAATGATGCTCGCAGGGTTTATTTTGTTGCCCGCGGCCAGCATCTTCAGGAAATACGGGAAAACGGGTTGATTTTGCAATGCAATGAAGATACTATCGTCTGCAAACCAGCCGGGGCGTCAGATGACATGTCGTCTTTGCCCAGGCCTGATCTGTGCCTGGTGTGCGTGAAAAGCTATGATCTGGAAGCTGCCGTGCAGGGTTTAAACACCTTTATCGGTGATGATACGGTAGTTGTTCCGCTCCTCAATGGATTGGACATTTATGAGCGCACCCGCAAGTGTCTGGATAAAGGAATTGTGCTGCCAGCCTGCGTTTATATTACCAGCTATATAGAACGACCTGGAAAGGTGGTTCAAAACGGACCCAATAAACATGTAATACTGGGACCCAGTCCCCACCACCCTGATTTTGATCCCGCTGAGCTGTTGTCCTTGGCCGCAGAGATGGGTCTGAGTTTTAAATGGTTGGACGACCCCTTCGCGGCCATCTGGCAAAAATACCTCCTGGTAGGGTCGTTTGCTCTGGTGACAGCGGCCTACGGTATGAGCTTTGGCGAGGTTCTGGACCACCCCGCAGCGAAGAACGATGTATCTGAGGCAATGAGAGAGATTATTCAATTGGCTCGGAAACAGGGCATCAATTTGGGCATTGAGCTTATCGAAAAGATTATAGCCCTTATGAACGGGACTCCCTACCAAGCCCGTAGTTCCTTCCAGAGGGATTTGGAGCAGGGACGGGGAAAAGCGGAAGAAGACATTTTCGGAGCCGCGATTATTCGCATGGGAAAAGAACTGGGCATTTCTACCCCGGTAACCGAAAGGATGGTCCGCCAGATAGAAATGCGCTATGGCCGTTCGGGAAAAACCGGTTTAAACTAATTCCTCAACTGGGAACGCTTCTTAACAAGGCCCTGAAGCAGTAGGGGCCGGCATCGTACTCGTGATAAAGGTCGGTGGTTAAAGCGGTATCAGGCAGATCACGGATTACCGCATCGGCATAGATAAGCCCGGATTGCTCCAGAACAATATTGAACGTTTCCGGCTCCAGCAGCGGATATTCAAAGGTTATTACAATAAGACCATCCTTATTCAAGATGCGTTTGAACTCTACCAATATCTTCAATACTTCTTCTTCCGGAAGATGCTCCAATACCGATATGCAGAAGATAGTATTGAACATGGCGTCATCATACGAAGTTTTCGAAATATCCTGCCTGCTTAA
>JBDKUE010000182.1:0-4130 GCA_039679855.1 Syntrophomonas sp. | reverse complement strand
TGGTGAAGCAGCCAAATCGAGATAATATGCAGGCAACTCGTGTTTATGCGACTGTTGTGTTCAAGACTAACCGATAAAATGGTACAGTAGTCCTTGAACCCAATTTTTCCAATTGTGCCAAACAGCGTGATCCCCAATTTACGACAAAATCGCTAGATTGACGACTATTGAAGCTGGTAAATTTAAACTTATAGTTTGCCCAAACTTGCCGCCGCAGAAGATATCCTAGTACAAATTAGGACCAAAGACGGATGGGGGAAACTAAGCTAAAAATTTCACAACTATATAGTATATTATCAGCAAATTTTTGTTTTAAAAATAGGACTTTGAAAAAATTACAAGCCCGGATTATAGCATGAACAAATAGGTTTCGTAACCGAATTGTGGAAAACAATGTAACATTATGACTGATAATAGATGTAGAGAAAAAAACAACCAAATATTACAATGTTAATACCATAATGACCAAATTAACCAAAAAGGGAATTATGCAGCATATAAGCCGGCGGTGCATCATACAATGAAAACGTTTTAGCCGGCACAACAGACGAAAAGGACACGGTTGGGCGGAAAAAGGTGGCCGAACGATTTTGGAAAGGAGGGAAAACCGAGTAGTTTCTTGCCTCCTGCACCCGTCACCGGGAATAGGTTAGGGAGAACTGATAGGTAAGTATGTGAGGAGGGAATAGCTTGAGGAGAAAAAGCCTGAGCTCGGTTTTTCTGATCGTAGCGTTTTTGTTTACGATTGTGTCACCTGTAGCCATACCACAACCTGCTAATGCTGCGGTGATTGACACTATTTCTGCTGAAATGGCTACTATATATACGTATTTGGATTCAACCGACAAGACCAATATCGATACTGCCAGAGGAAATATTGCTTCATTGACTGATACCCAGTGGGATGCCATACTGACACCCTTATTGACAGACGAGGTAAAAGCAAAATATGGCGGGGACGCCGACGCAGCTAGAACCAGCATGAAAAAATTCGCCACTGGAATTGCAGAATTCTATTATTCCAGTGACTCCACCGATCTAACCACCAGGTTAAACGCCTTTAGAGCAGCATGGGAAGCTGATTTCCACCTGCTTTTTGAGAAAGACATGACCATGGATATTCTTTTTGATTTACTAAGAGACTCGCGTACCGAGCTTCCCGGTGCCATGGCTCCCTATGCGGCTACATTGAGCCTGGGAACTAATACGGAACTGCTGGATAAAATACCCGATGTTATGAAAGACGCGATGACCGCGGCTCTCGCCGGTACCGAGTTTAAAAATCGGATGGATTTATTGCATTGGGACGCCAATACACTTGTCAAATCGCAGCAAATAATGGCCAAAATAATTGATACGGATCTGGCCGGGGAATTGGGTCTGGTCAGGGCCACGGTCCGTGCCTATACCAAACTATACGATTCCACCGGGACACAAGTTCCCACTCCGTTAGGAGTAGCCACTATCACCATGATAGCGGGAACGGCCGCTCAATATCATGTCAAAATCTTCAACCGGGAAACCCTGCTTTTAGCATGGAACAGTGGCACACCGGCAATTGGTGAGATGGCAGTAAGTTCGGGGGTTCTCACGTTGACGGCTAAGTCAGCCGGAAACACCTTGATTACCGGTTACAGGGCCGGCGGTAGCGATCCAGCTTCAGATTGGCTGTTGAAAATTAATTTGACCGTGACCAGCGGCGGCGGCGGCGGTGGCGGCGGTGGCGGCACCGTAATTCCTCCTAAGAAGGAAGAACCAACGGTAGTCAAAGAGCCTGAAGTTAAAGAACCTGCCAAGATCGTACCCTTTACCGATATCCAGGGACACTGGGCGGAACAGCAGATCAACAGGCTGCACGAACAAGGCATAGTAACCGGCTATCCCGACAATACCTTCCAACCGGGCAACAAGATAACCCGAGCGGAATTTGTAGCCATGATGATCAAAGCTTTCAACCTGACCGGAACAGACGATAAAGTATTCTCCGACACCGCTAATCATTGGGCCAAGGATATAGTATCCATTGCCGTTCATAATGGGATTGCAGTGGGATATGACGAGCAGACCTTCGGCCCCGACGACCCCGTTACCAGAGAGCAAATGGCGGCTATCATAGCCATGACTAAGCATTTAATAAGCGGCGCAGCGGGCAAAACCTTTACCGATGCAGATCTCATCTCGGCATGGGCTGCAGCTTCAGTAAACGCTGTAACCGGGTTGGGCCTGATGACCGGCTATCCGGACAACAGCTTCCAGCCTCAAGGGTGGGCTACCCGAGCCGAAGCCGCAGTAGTTATTTACAACGCAATTAATAAGTAAAAACCTGCCCGGTGGGGCCTTTAAGCCCCACCGGGACCATCAAAATATTGAAATTGTCGGGGTGAAGATTATCAACCCGGTCTTTTTAGAAAGCGGGAAAAGAATGAGGGCAAATAAAGTAAATAAGCTTCTACATATATTCTTAAGCCTGAGCCTGGGTCTTTCATTGATTTTGAGCAGCCCGGGGATTGTCGGTGCGGTTACTTTTACTTCGGCATTCGATGTTTTAAAAAGCCAGTATCCGGATATAATTACCCGTTTAAACGCCAATGGGGCCAGTGACGCGGAAATTCGGGCATTTCTAAACGATCTGCAAACCGACGTGGCCTCCCGGGGGGGGTTAACGGACAGCAACTTCGATAGTATGCTTTACGATTCCCTGGAGTATGTTATTCAGTTGCACCCGGCGGTGTTTCAAGCGCTGTTCGACGGCTTTTCCGATGAAATTAAATACACCTTGAAGAATAAAACGCTCCATCCGAGCCTCATGCCCCTGCGCAACTCGGTATATACCATATTAATGAGCAACAATACACCACCGGTCACACCACCGGCCGGCGGTGGTGGACAGCCGCCCAACCAGGATGAGGAAAAGAAAACCCCCGATAATGAGAAGCAAAACCTTGATGAACAAACCGTTAAAAATGCCAATCCGAATACGGTAAATATCAGTTTCGCCGACCTGGACGGTCATTGGGCCAAAGATGGAATCATGGAAATGGTATCCCTGGGCCTGGTTGGCGGAGTGGGCGACAGCAAATTTGACCCGGATCGCAAAATAACCCGGGCCGAGTTTACGGTGATACTTGTCGGGGCCATCGGTCTGCAAGACAGCAGTGTGGTGCGCGGCCGGTTCACGGATGTTCCCGCGGATAAGTGGTATTTCCAGGCGGTCAATGCCGCTGCCCAGGCTGGGATTGTCAACGGATGCACTCCGGACGAATTTTATCCCGATATGGAAATAACCCGGGAGCAGATAGCGGTTATCATCGCTCAAACCCTGGTTTATAAAAATAAAGCGACGGCATTAAGTCAGGATCAGGTGCAAGAAAACCTGAAGGCCTATGAGGACGAAGCTTCGATATCACCGTGGGCACGAAATTCCGTAGCACTGGTGGTGAGCAAAGGAATAATGAAGGGCAGAACCTTGACGAGCTTTGCTCCCGGCGAACCGGCTACCCGGGCTGAAGCAACGATCATGATTCTTCAGCTTTACCGGCAGCTGAATCCAGGGAGCTAGAGAAAAGGCTCCTTTCACAACCAGGTGAGGTTTTTTCCGTATTTCATACCGATGGCCTGGAGCTGGATAATTTCCTGGTCGGTCAGCTTGTTGCGAAGCAGATTGTGGATTAACTTTTTATCTTCCGCGGTGGGATGAGTCTTGGTGCTTATCGTATACAACTGGCTCAGTTCATCGAAATCCAGCCGCTTGGTGAGCAGTAGCAGAGTGTTGGCGAAATCGCGTTTATCAATGGGAACAGCAGTCTTCTGCTGGGCGACACTGGTTAGTTGCTCCTCGTTGGGAATGCTTATGCCATTGGATGGAAGGACGCCCGGATCGGGAGAAGTAATATTAGTTTTATTATTAGCGCGGGCTGCACCGGAACTTCCAAAGGAGCTTACTCCGGGTGGGACAGAATTGCTTTCCGTATAAGATAAAAGCCCGCCCTGCTCAACACTATAAGCTACCCTGTCCAGCCAATTGTAGGCGTACAAACCCAGGCACAAAAGAATGGTGATGGCTATTCCGGAGGCAATAAAAATATTGGTAATGCGCCGCATACAAAAACAACTCCTTTGTTAGCCTTATT
>JBDKUE010000039.1:0-2818 GCA_039679855.1 Syntrophomonas sp. | reverse complement strand
GGCCATAGATCATTTTTACAATTACAAACCGTTTTTCACGACTATTTACACCAATGACTGCCTGGAAGGCCTGTTGAGCGTGGACAAGAAAGCCTATTACCAGGCCACTGTTGCCTTTGACCGCAGTCTGGGATCGTTCCTGGACAGCCTGCGCAAGCAGGAGCTCCTGGATAAGTCGCTGATTGTTTTGACCTCCCCGCGCAGTTCTTCCGTCAACCGCACCTGCCCCTTAATCATGCGGGGCCCCAACTGCAAGCCGGCTACCCGGGTGCAGCATACCATGGGTATTGACGTGGGGCCGACCTTGAGCCGATTGACCGGCATGCCCAAGCCGTTCAATGCCAAAGGCACTCCCATCTATGATGTACTCAATATAAAAGGGGAAGAAGAGTTCCTCACCCTGCGCCAGTGGGTAAAAGAGCTGAAGGAGCAGCGCCTTAACACCTGGAATAAATACCTGGATCTGGAGGATAGACTGAACCGCACCATCCACCAGATGTCCGCTATAAAAGAAGAAAAGCAAAGTATTTTCGACTTTGCCGGGGAAAGGGAGCAGGCCCTCGGCCAGCTGCGGGACCAGATTGTCAGGGAGCGCCTGATATTCCTGGGCATCATGCTGCTGATGGGGCTGGGCTACCTGGTGGAATTCAAATTGCTGAAAAGAAAATTCCTGCTATTCCGGTAAATCCGCTGCTTATTTAAAAAGGTTTACAGTTTATCCACCAGCTTTTCCAGGGTTTTATAAAAAAACAGTACAATCTGGCGTTCCTTTTCGCTGCCGTACTGCTGTGATTCCAGGTCATGTTCGGCAATCAGTCGGGCGGCCCGGGCCTTTTCCCTGGTGGTCATTTGATTTGATTTAAAGTAGTGATTTAAGCGTTCCAGGATCATGAGTTCGTCGCGATTAAGCATCGGCCCTATAGCCATATGTAGTACGCACCTCCGAAAAGTAATTTAGTACTCGGTTAACCCCAATTCTATATATTATCGCCGGTTAAATTTTCGCATGACTGCGTTGTCGTCAATCGTAATACGTCCAGTATTACTCTTTCCTTGACGCCCATGGACGGGCTAATGCGGCGACGACCATGGACGGTCTAGTGCAGTGATGCCAGGACGGCAGAGAGCTGCCGGTGGCAGGACGCCAAGGAGCCGCCCGCCTTGCCCTGCGGAAATTTCCCTCGACGAGTAATATAAAGAATTAGGATTAACCGAGTACTAGACAATACTATGCAACAGACGGATAAATGATACTGAATAACTTTACACAGATTGACATGGTTTTACAGCTTGACGGGGGCGTCTCTAAGTGGTACGATATTTATCAAATTTATATCAAAACGACTGAGAACAGACCAATCTCGTCCTCCCTGTTTCAAGAGAGCCGGGTCAGGTGAAAACCGGCAGCAGGAAGCGAGAAAGCCATCTGGGAGTCGCCGGTTCCAGTTATGGGTAAAAACCGGACGGTCTTCACCGTTAAAGGATACTAGAGTGGGCACTGGCCAACGAGGGTGGTACCGCGGAAGTAAGAACTTTCGTCCCTATTATGGGGATGTAAGTTTTTTTGTATTTTACGGAGTATTAAAAGGAGGCAGAACGATGGATTTGACCAAAAAGATTCTTCACCTGTTGGAAAGAGATGCTAAGCTGAGTCCCAAAGCCATCGCGATAATGCTGGATCAGGAGGAGGCTGCTATAGAGGCGATCATCGCCAGGCTGGAAAAGCAAAGGGTTATCCTGGGTTACAGCACGATTATCAACTGGGACGCTCTAGGCGAAAATGGCGTTACGGCTATGATTGACGTCAAGGTGGCGCCGGAAAGGGAAGTGGGTTTTAATGATATCGCCGAGCGGATCGGCCGCTACCCCGAGGTGCAGAGCGTATCCCTGATGAGTGGCACCTATGATTTATCGGTAGTGGTTACCGGCAAGAACATGCAGGATATAGCCGGGTTTATTTCCCATAAACTGTCTACTTTGGACCGGGTCCAGGGGACTACGACCCATTTTATTTTGAAGCGTTACAAACAGGTTGGGTTTAGCTTTGAAGAACCCCATGAAGATAAACGATTGGTGGTGAGTTGATGAGTATGGAACGCTACCTTTCTAAAGTTGTAAAAACAATACCACCATCAGGTATTAGAAAGTTCTTTGACCTGGTTTCTCAAACGGAAGGTGTAATTTCCCTGGGGGTAGGGGAGCCTGACTTTGCCACACCCTGGCATATTACGGAAACCGCCTGCTATTCTCTGGAGAAGGGAGAAACCATGTATACCTCCAACCAGGGGCTTCCCGAATTGCGAGAAGAAATTGCCGCCTACCAGAAACGCCATATTGGTGTGGAGTACTCACCGGAAAATGAAATCCTGGTGACTATAGGGGTAAGCGAAGCGGTAGATATAGCCATACGCGCTTTAGTTGAACCAGGCGATGAGGTTCTGGTTCCCGAGCCTTCTTTTGTCTGTTACGGACCGGGCGCAACCATGGCTTATGCTACACCGGTGCCGGTACCCACCTATTTTGAAGACCAATATCGTTTAAGAGCCGATGTTTTGGAAAGCTGTATTACTCCAAAAAGTAAAATCCTGGTGCTGCCTTATCCCAGTAATCCCACCGGTGGAATTATGGACGCAGAAGACCTGCAAGCTCTGGTTGACATAATTATTAAAAACGATCTTATAGTATTATCTGATGAAATATACTCTGAATTAACATATCAGGGGAAGCACGTATCCATAGCTTCTTTCCCGGGAATGAGGGATCGCACTATTTTGCTAAACGGATTTTCCAAGGCTTTTGCCATGACCGGCTGGAGAGT
>JBDKUE010000203.1:0-3480 GCA_039679855.1 Syntrophomonas sp. | reverse complement strand
CAATATGGCCAAGTTTATTGAAGCCTGTGTCAAAGGCCGCCTGAACATAATTGTATCTGGAGGAACCGGTGCCGGAAAAACCAGAACCCTGAATATTATTTCGTCCTTTATACCGGATGACGAACGTATCGTAACCATTGAGGACTCGGCCGAATTGGATTTGAGACAGGAGCACGTCATTTCCCTGGAGACCCGTCCCCCCAACATCGATCATAAGGGAGAAGTCACTATAAGGGATCTGGTTCGCAACTCTCTGCGCATGAGGCCCGATCGTTTGGTGGTCGGCGAGGTGCGCGGAGGCGAAGCCCTGGATATGCTGCAGGCCATGAATACCGGTCACGATGGCTCGTTGACTACCGGCCACTCCAACTCTCCGCGCGACACCATATCACGACTGGAGACGATGGTTTTAATGGCGGGAATGGAACTTCCGGTCAAGGCTATTCGTGAACAGATCGCTTCAGCGATAAACATTATCGTTCACCAGAGCCGGCTTCAAGATGGGACCCGCAAGATCACCCATATGACTGAAGTAACCGGAATGGAGGGGGAGGTAATCACCCTTCAGGATATTTTCATATTTGAACGAACCGGGGTGGATGAACACAAAAGGGTTCTGGGTCGCCACCGGGCCACCGGGATAACCCCCAAATCCGTTGAAAGGCTGGCCGCCATGGGCATAACCTTCCCGGCTAACTTTTTTAATTCCAACCAGTAATCAAAGGAGGTAGAAAGGCATGGAGAGCCTTATCGTCCTTTTTGCCTTTATCTCAGTATCAAGTCTGATTTTAGCCATAACCAAAGGCTTGAGCAAGGCAGACCTGTACCAGGAAAGGCTAAAGCAAATAAACAACAACGTTCGGCCGGAGAGGGAAAAGGGCAAGAGAATAACGACTGGAGGCCTTGTCACTGCGATGGGTCGTCTGGTTGCACCACGATCGGTAGCCCAGAAAGTGCAGAATGATTTAATGCGGGCTGGTATACCCCTCAAAGCCCAGGAGTATTTGGTTATATCTTTTACTCTGATTTTGGTAGTGCCCATTATAAGCTTCGTTATCACCAAGCAAGCCTTTTTGGCCTTTGTTTTAATTATCCTGGGCCTTTTACTTCCGCGGTTTTGGGTAAAGAGTAAAAAAGAAAAACGCCTCCAGGCTATTAACATGCAACTGGGTGATACCTTGGTAATCATGGCTAATGCTCTGCGGGCCGGTTTCGGGTTTCAACAGGCTATGGATACTGTAAGGAGGGAAATGCCAGCCCCGATTTCCTCCGAATTTGCCTGGACATTGCGGGAAATGAACCTGGGGGTAAGCCAGGAGGAAGCTCTGCTAAACATGGGAAACCGGGTAGGGAGTGACGACCTGGATATGGTTATAACCGGCATAATCATTCAAAGGCAGGTGGGGGGGAACCTCGCCGAAATACTGGAAAACATATCCGGAACCATCAGGGAAAGGGATAGGATCAAGCGCAATATAAAAGTTCTCACCGCCCAGGGACGTATGTCGGGGATAGTTATAGGATTGCTTCCCGTGGCCCTGGTGGTATTTATGGTTGCCGTCAATCCAAGTTACTTTATGATCATGGTGGAGAAGCCAGTGGGTATTATGATGCTGGTTGGCGCAGGTGTGACTGAGGTGATTGGCGTCTTGATTATTAAGAAAATGGTTACTTTTGATTTTTAAGGAGGGAGGGGGAGCATCTTGGAGTGGATAATACTGGGGCTGGTTATGGCTGCCGCCACGCTGGCCGCTTTTTCCGTTATATGCTGGCTGAGGCGGGATCAACTGGCCATCATAAATAGACTGGACAATTATACCAGGGAGTTTGAGCGCGAAAGGGTTCATCCAGAACTTAACGCTTCCTTACCCAGTCGTATTAGGAAAATGCTGGGCGGGATATCCAGGCTTCTTACCGGCAAGTTTGTGAACCGGGAAACTGCCCATATGTATGACGAAAAGCTCAAGGCAGCAGGTTATCCCATGGGGTTAAGCGTTGAAGGCTTTTTAGCTCTTAAATATTGTATTTTTATAATAACCTTGATTCTGGGTGTCATTTCACGAAGCGTTTTGATTTTTATTGTCCTGGGGGCTTGCGGCCTGTTGCTGCCCAACTTCTTTTTAAAAAGCAGCGCAAACAAACGCAAAGCTATGATACTAAAGAGTCTGCCCGATATCCTGGATCTCTTAAGCGTGAGTGTTGAGGCAGGGTTGGGATTTGATCAGGCCATCCAAAAGGTAACGGAAAAAATGAGTGGACCTTTGAGTGATGAATTTGAGAAGACCCTTCAGGAAATCAATATGGGCAAACAACGCCGGGAGGCTCTGCGCGATATGGCCAACCGGGTCGATGTGGATGATGTTACAGTATTTTTGAGTTCCATTATCCAGGCCGACCAACTGGGGGTAAGTATTAGCAACGTCCTCCGTTTGCAGTCTCAACAGGGCAGAACTAACCGCCGGTTGCGTGCGGAGGAAAAGGCTCAGAAGATACCCATCAAGATGTTGATACCTCTGGTGCTGTTTGTATTTCCCGCCCTACTTATTGTGCTTTTGGGTCCTGCCATAATTCAAATAATGGAAATGTTTAGCAAATAGTGAGGTAGTAATGTGGAAAAGGTTCAGATCATATCCGGTGAAAACGGCACTGTTATAGCTGACAACGGCATAGTGGCCGATACTTTTTGGCGGCGTTTCCGGGGCCTGCTGGGACGCAGCGAATACACTTGCGGAGAGGCTCTGCTTATCAAGCCCTGTTCTTCAGTACATACGGTGGGAATGAAATTCGCTATCGACGTCCTTTTTGTTTCCGCCCAAAACGAAATTATCTATATAATAGAGGCCATGCCGGCCCGCCGCTTCAGCCCCTGGATTAAAAACGCCTCCTACGTAGTTGAGCTTCCCGCCGGACGGGTCGCTTCCTGCCAGGTTAAAACCGGCCACACCCTGACCATAAAATAATATAGAATAACCAAATGGAAGATAGTAGAATAATAGTAATTATATGCTCGAAGATGAAAGGCGGTGTTTGTCTTGCCTGGCAAAGCCGTATTTGCTGTATGGGTGTTCTGGAATCTGGTTCTACTTTATGGCTTGATAAGGGACCAGTCGATGCGTTCACGAATCATAAGAATCGTCATAGTGGGGGCGATTTGGGCAGCAGCTCCTCATGGCAGCTGGTCTTCTTTTGGTGAATTCGCGGATCAATTCAGCGGGTCCTATCCAGCCTGGCTGGTTATAGTAGCGGTCTTGCTGATACCTGTCTATTTATCTGGCTTTTTCAGACTATTGCGCGAGAAGAAATCCCAAGAAGCTGTTTAATAAACATAAAGGGGCGGCATATAGCCCGCCCCTTCAGGGTGTCGATAAAGTATTAATAAGCAAGCATTCCTGTAATGCTTTAGAATCGTCTTTGAAAAAAGAGACGCCTATCAATACAATTGAATTGTGCTGATCCAGGCAAGAAAGGCACAAAACAAAA
>JBDKUE010000005.1:0-64576 GCA_039679855.1 Syntrophomonas sp. | reverse complement strand
TGGGAAAATGCAGGCAGGTGGGTGCGACTAAAGATATGAAGTCCAGATCTTCCTTTTCTATCATTTCCCGGTAGTCTGCATAGCCGTTTATCGAATAGAGAGAAGTAGAGCGATTCAGGGAATCAAGATCGGGATCGGCAATAGCTGCCAGCTTAACGTTATTCATTTCGGAATAGACACGTATATGATTGCGCCCCATATTTCCTGCGCCAATAACTCCTGCCCGGGGTATTTCCGCTTTTTTTGCCATTTCTAAACACCGCTTTCTTTGGCATGAGAATATCTACGATTGCTGTTGCCCAAGAATACCAGTAATGATATTGACCATTTCTTTGGCTCTTTGGACTGTCGAGTGGCGCGCTCGAACCATTTCATAGCCCTGCCTGGCTATAGTCAGACGTTCTTCTTCATGCTGCAGGTAATATTCTGCTTTTTCTTCAAAATTTGATTCGGTTACGGCCACAAAGTTTTCTTCCGGAACAAACCCCAAATCATATAATTCTTGCGTTGCCGGAGCCAGCAATAGGGTATTGCAGGCCAGTACTTCATAGTACTTGGATAAGGAATAGTTGTATTTGGATCCACAAGTTAAGAATATTTTGGCCCGGTTAATCTCCCTTGCGTACCTTTCCCCGAAAAACAAGCGCGATTTTTCTTCTGCGGTGAATCTCCGGTATCCAGGATGTTCATGGAAAACAAATCCGGGTTTGTTCTGCATGGCCATAAGCATTTTGAATCTTAAGGAATATAGCCCTTTTACTGATAAAACTCCCATGATCAGATAATTGATATCCTTAACCAATTCATAATCTTTAAAAATATCAGTATTTACGGGGTGAGGAAGCCAGTGAGATTGTTCGGCGAATTCGGGGTACCATTCAAAGAATTTATCTCGGGAGATAGAAAAAATATGCTGCACATTATCTCGCCGAAGGGACTCTTTACGCAAGTTGATCCGATGGTGCAGGTCATGAAGCAAGACCCCGTATGGAATGGAGAGGGATGAAAGACCGGTGACTTTGGGCGCCAACTCTCCATATTCGTTTATAAAAATGAAATCAGGCTGCAGCTTCAAGCTGTATAAAATCTCTTTGATTTCACCGGGTGCATGCCAAATAGTCAGTTCGGCAATTCTGGAAAGTTCACAAAACATATCGTAGAAATTGGTATTCAAATGCCGTTCGCGGTCTCCGGTAATGAGCAGTATTCGCATTATTGCTGCCTCCTTATCGCTTCTAAACTAAATATATGGCGTTAATTAAAACCGTTCAGAATGGATGGAGTCGTCAACGAGAAGCGTTTCCATGACCAAACCGGTGATGGCCCATTTTCCCCTTAACTCCTCAAACAAGCACGGCTTTGGCTGCCCGTGGATAAATTACCAATAATGAACAGCATATGCATTTGGAAATGTTTCGTTGCGTCTGTGTTTTTCATTGAAAGAATAAGGATAGAATAACTCGGGGCCAAAAACAGTGAAGTCATTTTCTTTATTAACTATGCTTGTCAGGTACATGGGGCCCGTCTGATAAGATGGTCTTGACCTGATATGTTTATAAAACGAGGATTCAAGTTCACAGACAACCTTGCGCATGATCCCATTTTGTGGAACGCAGCCAATAATTCCATTAGAAATAATACCCGGGCCTTCGGATGCGGCAAAAGCTTCTACACCGGTTAGGAGTTCTTCAATGTTTTTTAAACACCTAAAATCGCAGTCCGCATATACGCCACCGTATCTATAAAGTATTTCATATCTCGCCACATCGGACTTCTGGGGTAGATTGTTTAAACTGTCATATATTTTTTGGTTTGTAAGCGGAATCATATTTAAATCATTCCACAGCACAAGCTTCCAGAGAGGATTATGCTCTACCCAGCTTTTGACATAATCTTCATACTCGTCAGGCATAGGATTGCTTCCCAACCATATTCGGTGAAATACTCGTGGTATAATTATATCTGCCAAATTATCCCACCCCCTTCTGTAATAGACTATGTAACCTTGTCGAATATGTGCCGATACTAAAAGAGATGCCCATAAAATCAAATTCTTTTATTATGAGTTTCAAGCATAAGACGTGATAAATTCATAAGCGAAGAGAGAACACCGAAAAAAATTGGGACTTTATCAAAATAACGGACCAACATCAGGCAAAACAATTACTGTGAAGAGAATCAATATATCGGTTAGGGGAAAATGGTAGTATGAAAAAAATCTATGAAACCGAAAGATTATATACCAGGGAAATGTCGATAGAGGATATTCCTGCACTTTCCCAAATACTGCAGGATCCCGAAGCTATGACTGCTTATGAACACGCTTTCAGTGACCAAGAAACACTTGAGTGGCTGAACCGACAACTCGACCGTTATACGGAATTAGGCTTCGGGCTTTGGGCCGTAGTACGGAAAGAAACCGGGGAAATGATAGGACAGTGCGGCTTGACGATGCAAGATTTTAAAGATAAGCAGGTTCTTGAAATCGGGTATCTCTTTCAAAGAAAATACTGGCATAAAGGTTATGCCAGTGAAGCTGCGCGAGGCAGCAAGCAGTATGCCTTTGATGTTCTCTCTAGGGATGAGGTATATTCTATTATCCGGGATAGTAATATTGCGTCCATGAATGTAGCCATCCGTAACGGCATGAATATTCTTGGCCGGTGCGTGAAGCATTATCATGGTGTAGATATGCCGCATTATGTATTCTATGCCCAAAATACCGCCAATACCATTACGATATGAATATGAGCTCCATCAGTCTCCGACACACTGAATTGCACCTAATAGGCATCTGTACTTATGCTGTTTTCAAGAGCGATTGTCCCTTCACCAACCAGTTTGATAAATAAATCGGCTGTTAGAGGATCAAATTGGGTGCCGGCATTTCTTTCTATCTCCTGCAGAGCTTCTCCCACGCTCAATGCCTCTCTGTAGGGACGATCTGACGTCATGGCATCAAAAGCGTCTGCAATAGCCAGGCAACGCGCTGTCAGCGGTATGCTCTCACCCTTAAGGCCTCTCGGGTAGCCGTTCCCGTCCCATCTTTCGTGGTGCCCGATAACCGCCGGTATTACATGGTTGAATGATGGCAGGTGCTTAATAATGGCTATAGACATTTCTACATGCCCCTTGATGGTGGCAAATTCCTCTTCAGTCAAGCGGTCAGTTTTGGTGAGAATATGCTCGGGTATTCCGATTTTACCAATATCATGCAACAGAGCGGCCTCTCTGATAATAGCCAGATGAGATTTGTCCATTCCCAGGGCGCCGGCCAAAACAGTTGCATATTCAGCCATCCTTTGCGAATGACCAAAAGTGTAGTGATCCTTGGCATCAATGGCGGCGGTTAAGGCGTAGATAGTGGCCATGTAATTTGGCTTGGCGGCATCCTGGGGAGGCGTACTGGCAGATGATTCAATATGCGGGGTATATATCACAGTCTGGTTTTTCCCCTGGTTTTTTGCGGAATACATAGCCAGGTCAGCTCGTTTTAAGAGCTCCCTGGCGCTGGGTGCATTATGAGGATAAGTGCAAATGCCGATGCTGGCACTCAGAAATCCCGGAATAACATCATCATTATTTACAAAGGACCTTTGGATCTCCAACCGGATATCTTCGGCCAGAGCGTATGCCTGTTTCGAATCAATTGCTGGCAAAAGAATGGTAAATTCCTCACCGCCATAACGACAGACGATACCCTTTTCACCAATGATAGTGCGGATTATTGCCGCTACTTTTTCCAGAGCGCTGTCTCCGGCAAAATGACCATACAGGTCGTTGAAGAGCTTGAAAAAGTCCAGGTCGATAACCAGCAATGAAAGCTCTGCCGAACCGGCTCCGTCTATTTGCTCAGACAAGGCTTTGTGGAAAAATCTATGATTGTATAACTTGGTCAGGTTGTCAATCAAAGCCTGGGCTTGAGCCTGGGCGTATAACCGGGCATTGTCGATGGCCACTGCACTGGAACTGCCCAGGTAGGTGAGGAGATCCAAATCATCGAGTGTATATCCTGATTTGCTTTTCTTTCGGGTGAGCATCAACATGCCGATCAGATCATTTCTGCTGACAAACGGCGTAATAACCTCAACACCAAGATCGGAAAGCATTTGGTTTTCTTCATCCTGCATCGATTTTGCATGGAGAATATTTCTCAATTCTTCTCTGGACAGACTGGCTTTGTTTTGGGCAAGCCAGTCGACAACGGGACTTTGACAAGAGATTTTCAATACTAATGGTTTTTTTAGCGAAGAGCTGTCCAGCACATAATAGTAGTTGTCTTCTTCGTGCCGTATGAATACAGATACTTCATCCGGACCGACCGCTAATTGAACCGCTTCGATCAATTCCCGGGCAATTTCCTGCAGGTTTAGATTATTGGATATAATGACACTGAACTGCTGAAGAGCTTGACGCTGCTGGTATTTGCTCCTGTAGAACATCTTATCGATAAATACTCTGGTTCTCCGATATAATGGCTGAAAGAAAACAGCAATCAGAAGAGCGGCAAAGGCGGTAATATATTGCGAGGTGCTCAGGTCTAGAGCGCCCAGATATTTATTGGCCGAAAATACTACATAAATATAGGTGCCGGTGATGATCAAGACGGCAATAAAATAGACAATACCCTTGGCCACCATAAAACGGAGTTCCAGCATGCGGTATTTGAAGATGGCTATAAGCGTCAGGACAGCATTGATAAAACAGGCCAGTATATCCACCGGATACTTCCCGATAGCCGGAAAAACGTTGAGCAGCGATCCGGTAAAAATCAGGATTAAACCCGCCCCAACTGGTGCTATGCGTTCGAAGCTAATACTTCTATTACGAATGCTTTGCCTGATTTTTATTAAAGAGGCCACAATCATGGCAAACATAATCGCGTATACGAAATAAGCACCTGGTCCCATGGTGTAAGAAAACTCCACTGATTTGAATTCATGACCATTAATCATGACAGTTTCGGTGAGCATAACCGCCTGGGTTATTATCAAACCCAGTAAGTCAATTATAATGGTCCCAATAGACATAACAGCCCAGAAGCCTACACTGATGCGGTTCACGGAATTGGTGAAAACAGATATGAAATAATAAAGCAGAGGCGGAACCAGGAGGGTGCCCACTACCATGACCCGATTCCAGAAAAGCACTCCCGGAGGCGTCTGGATCTTCATCAATAATGCCGAGGCAGTCCACAGTATCATGGCCGCCAGAATCAGCATGAAAGTGCGAATATATCTATCCTTGTGTGATATAGCCAAAAAAAGCATCAACAGACAATAGCTGACCAGTGCTATTATCGGCACACCCCAAAAGAATATCTGTGTAAAAGGCATACCAATACTCCCTAAATAAATCCCCTGATCTAGTAAAAATGCGATTATTCCATCCCTGGCTTGCTAATGCCAAGTCCACGCAACCATGTCTTTTCTGTTATTTCGACATGTTTTTTTTAAACCCTGTAGTATTATGCAAATTTTGCCTTACGAAAAAGCGGGTTTAAGGAGGCTCACTGCCTGCCAGTGGTTTTTTGCTGTTTAACATTGTCTAAGGATAGGTGAGATATTATTACCGGCATCACCGTTGTTAGCAGGAGAAGATGAAAGGAAATATTTTTGGGAATTGCATTATTATATAGATAAGACCTTGCTGGATTGCTTTTGGCTGGAGGTAGTCTGATGAGCTTTCCCAGAAATGAAATTCATGAGTTGGCGCCCCTTAGCAATCACTCCAATAAAACGCCGCTATTATCTATTCCAGTAAACCCGCTCTTATACGCTTCTTTGCGTGCCATCTATTCAGGAGGTTCCATGCTCAAATGGAATACAGATATCTACGGCCGTCCTTATTACGATTACCTTGCCCGGGATGGACAAATTACCATTTCTTATGAGCTGCCGGCTACCGGTTATCTTCCCTGGAATCCGCCTGCCAAGGGACTGCCTGCTTTCCACAGGCATTTTCTGGGGCCTAGATGGGGCTTTATTTACTCAGGCCGGTTGAGGGCGGCTTTGAGTGACGTATCGGTAGAGACAGCAGATGTTCTTTTGATACTGATGGCCAAAATTGCGGGGTTGCAGGATGTGAAGAGGGATACGGCCAGAATCAGTCTGGAGGAGATTGCCGAGACCAGAGGTGTCAGGCTGCGCCACGGAAAGTCAAGAGAACTCTACGAAGCGTTAAAAGAAGAAGTCTTTCGCCTTTCTGATTTCCGAGTTTCTATGGTCTGGCGTGATTACAAGAATAAGCGAGAACTATATTGGGGCCAGGAAAGACCGGATAGACTGCTCGACATCGTGGATATAGAATGTAAACGAGATCGGAAAACCGTCAGGGCGTTCGGGTTCCGTTGCGGCCTGGCCATGGCGCATTTCCTCGATCCTCACGGCCTGCGTTGGATCGGTCATTACAGCAAGGCATTATTGAATTTGAGCCCCTACCACGAGGCCTTTGCTAAAATAGTTGGGACCTATTGGATCATGGTGGGGATAACCGCCGGCAAAAAGGGAGCCCATCCTATTGCTTTGCCCCAAACTATTCTTGACTTTTGCGGGGAGGATATCAACCGGAGAAACCCGGGGCGGACCGTAGACTCCTTCATAAAAGCCCACGAAACACTGGTGAAAATCGGAGTGTTGGATGATGTTCCCGCGCTTGAACCGCAAACCCGTAAAAAAGGGTATTTTGAGAAATGGATGAATACTCCCCTGACTGTGAAATTATCCCAGTCTCTGTGGAAAATCGCCAGTCAAATGAATGAGAACAAACCCTTAAACAGCCGGCCTGTAAGGAAAAAGGGCCGCCCAAAACACCAGAACATTTTTTCAGGAATTCCCCAAACCATTTTTGAACTACAGAGAAGCCCTGATTTGATTCGCAGTTTCAGGCAAATTTACGGTATGAATCAAATTGTACTGGCGCGTGCCATAAAGGTCAGCCGGCAGACGCTGTCTAATTATGAACGGGGAATTAACCCTATACCTGAGGACAAAGCGATTAAAATCTTAAATATATGGAACAATAAAACCCGCCCGATCAGTTGAGCCGGGTCGGTTTCAGTACACCTATACCCTAATAAAAACCACCTAAGTTTATGAAAAACAACACCCATCCATAAATAATGTTGCTTCCTCACCTTTTTGAACCACCTGCGTTATGGCCCTCCGAGCTGATTAACTTTCCCTAACCAGTCTAATAAGTCTTAACTGCACCCGGACGCTGAAGAAATGCCCCGGTGCCTTTTTATACTTGAGGAAAGTAAATCAAAAAAGAGGGTGTTTTAATGAACTACCAGCCTATATGCTGCACACCGCTTTCAGAGCTGGAAAAGCGGGCCTCTCTTCTACAGACCATGATGAAAAGCAAAGACCTGGATGGAGCAATCATCATTCAGAATGCGGATCTTTTTTATTTTGCCGGTACTACTCAGCGTTCCCACCTATTTATACCTACAGAAGGAGAGCCGGCCTTGATGATCCGAAAGAACTATGAGCGTGCAATACGTGAAACGAACTTGAAGAATGTTTTCAGATTTACCAACCTCAAAACCCTGCCGGAGATGCTTGAAAATTTGGCCGGCTATAAGATGAAACGGATTGGCTTTGAATTGGATGTGCTTCCGGCCAATCTGCTCTTTTATTATCAGAAAATGCTTGATCCGATCCGGATTGTTGACATCAGCAACCTGATCCGGCAGGTTCGCGGAGTCAAATCGCCATACGAAATCGAAATTATTGAGAAAGCTGCTCAACTGAACCATACTATGTTTTCTCATGTGAAAGAGTATCTTCGCGAGGGAATCACTGAAGTTGAATTCGCCAGCAAATTAGAAGCAGTATACCGGCAGGGAGGACATCAATGCTTTATTCGTATGCGGGGTTTTAATTTGGAGATCGTCTACGGGCATATGATGTCAGGCTGGAATCTGGCTGTGCCTAGCTTCTTTGACGGCCCTACCGGGGGAAGCGGCTTGAATCCTTCCTTTCCCCAGGGGGCGGGATTTAAAAAAATTGAACGAAACGAGCCTGTCATGGTCGATTATGTGGGGGTTTTAGATGGGTATATGGTGGACCAGGCCCGAATATTTTGCATCGGGCAGCTAAATCCGCAGATGCTTTATGCCTATAACGTGGCTATAGAAATTCAGGAAATGGTTAAGGAGATGGCTAAGCCCGGCGCATTATGTTCGGAAATATATCAAGCTGCTTTGCAAATTGCTGATAAGCAGGGCTTGAAGGACCACTTTATGGGATATCCAGAACCGGTAACCTTTATCGGTCATGGATTGGGCATAGAATTGGATGAACTGCCGGTTATTGCCCGCGGTTTCGAGATGCCGCTGCAGGAGGGGATGGTTTTCGCTCTTGAGCCCAAGTTTGTTTTCCCCGAAGGAGCGGTCGGCATTGAGAATACACTGCTTGTAACCTCCAAAGGTTTGAAAAATCTAACTGTCTTTGATGAAGGGATTGGATTTTTACCATAGAGGGCTGTTTTTTTCATGAGAAAGGGAGGCGATCCCATGTCACAAATCGGTTTGAGCAATTTGCGAATAATGATAGCCAAACCAGGGCTTGACATGCATGACCGGGGGGCAAAACTCATAGCCAGGTTTTTGCGTGAATCGGGATTTGATGTGATATATTCAGGCTGTCCGCAAACACCAGAAGAAACAACGGATATGGCCATCCGGGAAAAGATTGATTTATTGGGGCTAAGTTGCTTGTCAGGAGCCCACTGTCACCTGTTTTCAACTGTTACCGGATTGCTGAAGGAAAAGGGCGCAGATAATATCAGGGTGATAGGAGGAGGGGCAATACCCCGGCAAGATTTTCAATACCTGTATGATCATGGCGTTGAAGCTGTTTTTCCATCGGGGTCACCGCTTACGGCAGTAAAAGACTGGATAGAAAGGGAGTTGATTAATCAGTCAACATAATGAAGATGTAAACTTAGAAGTATTTCATTAAAAAGCGGTGAGCCGCAAGAATTGGTCTGGCGGCTTACTTGCTTTTTCTATCTGGTTTTAAATAGCAGTACTAGAAGCATACCGGGTGTTTTAATTTTGGATTGTTAAAGGATATGATTTTTTGTCTTGCGTGTTTATGCAAATAAGGCTCTACCCATTCGCAACAAATTTACGAGGGTTAAAATGGAATGTTGAGGTTAATGAGAGAAAATTTTAAATGCGAATGAGACCGATTAATCTTTAAATTAACAGCGGGACAGAGCGGAAGGCCAAGAAACGATGTTGACTTTTACCAAGGGAATAATTGAAAAAACTCCATTTTGCATATTGGTTGGAAATGACGTAACATTAAGACAATTTCATTATAATATATGGTTTAAAAGGTGCAATTTGGTAAATATCATTCCCGCTGTTAAAAGCAAACTTGTAATGCCGCAGCTGCTGCAAACACTGGTTGTTTCTGATAGATTACAACAGTTGCGTTTTGAAGTCTCCCGGCATCGGGTGGTTCTTATTCTGCTCCTGGGGGGTACGGAAAAACTACTTTAACTACTTATTCCTTAAATGAATGCCGGAAAACGGACAATGAGATCCGCTGGTATCGTTTGGATCATGAAGACAGCGATCTAACTATCTTTTATTCCCATTTGCTTGAGATGCTTTTCCCGCCGCATGATGACTTTTCCCAAGAAGCCCATGAGCATTTTGACAAATGCGGGAACAACCTCAGCGAATACCAATGCCTTAACGCCCTGTTATGCCAGGAATTATGGGCATCTCACAGTTTATACCCTGACGCTGCAACCTACATGGTATTTGATGATTTCCACGAGGTCATGGAATCACCTCAGATTATGGATACTATCCAGTTTTTCATCGATAATGTGCCTCCCAACTATAAAATATAAACTGGCGGATATTTATGAAGCCGATGGCGCCGGCGAAAAAGCTGAGAAGCTTTTGCTGAAGGTTCTCACCGGCGATCCGTATAATGAGGCAGCCTGTTTGCAACTCCTCAAACTGTATGTTGCCAATAACCAGAGAGCCCGAGCCGCCAAACTGTATTCCGCTTTTTCCGAACGTTTTACTAAAGACCTGGATATCGTCCCTGATAAAAGGCTCTTTGCGATTATTAGGGGTAAAGCCCCCCATCAAATCGATTAAAATATTTCTTAGTCCAAATGTTTCAACAACCCCGCCCCTTTCACCTCTTAGATTATATACTTCCGGGCTCCTAGAACTCGCCAGACTATGCTGACAGAACAATGGATAAGCTACCATATCCCATACCATTCCCGACAAAAAGGCTCTGCATCGCTCATCCCCGGGCAGTCTTCACAGAGTCCAATTCCCAAATAAATAAAGAAGATTAAAGGTTTTACTAAATTTACTACAGAATTGCTAAATATATCTGAATATGACACATTTGAATAGGGAAAATCTTGAAAACATTATATATAAAACCATGTGAATTATTAAAACGGATTTTAGCTCCAGTCGGTTGGCTATGATTTAAGCAATACTTTAGTTCATAGAGATAGTTGGTAGGCTTTCTAAGCGGGACTTTTTGGCTTAGGTGTAATTAGAAGTATGGTGGTGAGATTATGTATATCTTGCCCGGTAGGAACGAAGATAGTGATTTACCCCATAACAAGCAATTAAAATAGGACGAGGTGGGATAATGAAAGGGAAACGTCTCATAACTGACAAAACAAACAAGCAGTCTGGCGCTAAAGGCGGAGATTCTCAAAGTCAAAAACCTGGTTCAGAACCGAACATCAATAGCATGGTAGATTTTCTTAATTTTTTACCGGATCCAACTCTTGTCATAGATAAGAATCACAAATTAATAGCCTGCAACCGGGCTATGGAGGAACTGAGTGGAGTCAGCGCAAGCGATATGCTGGGAAAAGGAAAATATGAATATGCTATTCCCTTCTATGGCACAAGGCGGCCGATATTGTTGGACCTTATTCTTGAACCCGATGAAGAAATAGAGCGAGATTATCTATACATTGAGAGAGGAAAAGAGGTCTCGATTGTTGAAACTTCTGGCCTTTTTGTGAATGGGCAAGATACCTTCCTCTGGGGAAAGGCGTCCTTATTGTATGATTCTCAGGGAAAGGTAGTTGGGGCCATTGAGTCTGTCAGGGATATTACAGAACGAAAAAAAGCGGAAATAGCCTTGAAAAACTCAGAACAGCGTTTAGCTGATATCATAAATTTCTTGCCGGATCCGACAATGGTTATTGACCGGGAGGGAAAAGTACTAGTCTGGAATAAAGCCATGGAAGAAACAACGGGGGTAGAAGCCAGTTATATGTTGGGGAAAGGTAATTATGAATATGCTATCCCATTTTACGGCTATAGGAGGCCCCTTCTCGCTGACTTGATTCTTGAACCCGATGAAGAAATAGAGAAAGATTATCAGGTTATCGAGAGAAGCAATAAGGAATTATTGGTTATTGAAACGCCCGTCCCCTGTTTAAAAGGAAAAGAAATCTTTGTGTGGGGAAAAGCTGCTCTTCTCTATGACGCGCAGGGCAAGGTGATTGGGGCGATCGAATCCGCCAGGGACCTTACTGAAAGGAAACAGGCCGAAAAAGATAAGTTGGAAGCTCAGGAAAGAGCGGCGCGGGCTGAGACCCTGGCCTCTCTTGGACTTATGACAACTGGCTTGGCCCATGCTATTAAACAACCTTTAAACTCTCTGATGATGTCCATTGACAGCATGTTATACTGGCATGAACAGGGAAAAGCTCTTGAAGAAGAGGAAGTGATTGAAGATTTACAGGGTGTTCTTGTTCAGGCATCTCGGATAGACGATATCATCGAACACATGCGCGCATTTATTCGCAATGAGCGCTATGCAGAACTAATCCCCTGCAATTTGAATAACTCCATAGATAAAGCCCTTTTGCTCCTTAAAGCACAAATTACATCATACCATATCAACGTATATAAACAACTAGAGCCGGACCTGCCCCTGATACTGGCCTGGGAAAGCAGCCTTGAGGAGGTCATTATCAACCTTCTGGTCAATGCCATTCAGTCATTGGTGCAAATAAAGCGTGAGAATTTGACTATTACTTGTATCACAAAGTTTGAAGACAAGGTTATTCTGGAGGTAATTGACAACGGTGTGGGAATTAGCGAAAAAAATATAAATAAAATATTTGAGACTTTTTTCACTACCAAAGAGAAACATAGTATGGGGATGGGTTTATTTGTTACGAAATCTATCATTGCCACTTTAAACGGTACTATAAGCTGCTCGTCGACGGAGGAGAGCACTTGCTTTAGAGTAGAGTTCCCGCCATATAAGGCTTAGACCAAGGGGGGCAAAGGGGTATATGAATATTCTATTAGTCGATGATGACTCGGATAGCCGTTCAAGCGTAGCCAAATTCCTGGGAAAACTGGGGCATCAAGTGGTAGAAAGCGATACTGGAGAAAAAGCGCTATGCATACTGGCCGACCATCCCTTTCCAATGGTTTTATCAGATATCCGATTGCCGGGTATGTCAGGCATCGAGCTTCTTAAAGCTATTACCGCTATGCCAAACAACCAGGAACCAAGCGTGGTTTTGATTACTGCCTATGGAGATATGGATTCTGCCATAACAGCCTTTAGAGTAGGTGCGTTTGATTATTTAGTTAAACCCATAAAGGCGAGAGAATTAGCGCTGATAACTAAAAAAATTGAAGAACAGAATTCCCGGAAATATGAGATGGAGTCTTTCAGCCGGGAGCAGGATGAGACGGAATACAATAAAAATGGCTACCGGTCTGGATTTGACAAGGTAGTACATTATTCAGGGATTAATAAAATTGGAGTATTTTCGGAGAGCATGTTGTGGCTGGTTAAGCAAGCCTACCTTTATCATCAGGAACGGTCGATTCCGGTACTCATCCAGGGTGAAACCGGAACCGGGAAGGAAGTAATTGCCAATATTATTCACTCGGGTGCGGGAGAAGCCCCGGCAAGACCATTTATTGCTATCAATTGTGCAGCAATTACATCGAATCTTTTTGAAAGTGAGCTTTTTGGTTATGAGTCAGGCGCATTTACTGGAGGCATTGCCAGGGGTCAGAAGGGAAAGTGTGATCTGGCCAGCGGGGGGACGTTATTCCTCGACGAGATTGGAGAAATGCCCCTGGATTTACAGGCAAAACTTCTAAGGGCCATTCAGGAAAAAGCTTTTTATCGAGTTGGAGGTTTAAAAGAAATTAAAATGGATGTCCGCATAATTTGTTCAACTAATGCGGACCTTGACAAAATGGTGAAAAACGGGACGTTTAGGAAGGACCTATATTACCGATTAAAGGTGGGAAGCCTGGTCATACCTCCGTTACGACAGAGGAAAGAGGATATTATACCACTTGGAAATTTATTTTTATGGCAATTTTCCCAGCAGAAAGGCAAGCCTTTCGTAAACATCAGCGCAGAAGCGGCCAAGATTCTGGTACAGTATTCCTGGCCGGGTAACGTACGAGAGCTGCGAAACCTTATCGAGTGGATTGTTTTTATGTACAATGATATTGAAGTAAAACCCAACCACTTAAATCTCCCTTACCATACCGATCATGAAAGCCAGAGGTTTAATCAATTATTTCATTCATTGGATGATCATGGCGATTTGGTCGTTACTAACCAAAATCAGCCTAATAAGGAATACTCTGTGGAAGTAATATTAAAGACTTTGGAAGCCAACGGAGGAAATAAGGCTGAAGCGGCAAGAGCTTTAGGAATTTCCCGTACAACCCTTTACAATTATCTTAAGAATAGTAAAGAGTGAGCCTTTTAGGTTTTCATTAGGGTAACCTTGGGTAATGGGCATGTATTTAAATGGGCTGTTCATTTTTAAGACAGCCCATTTTGTCATTTTAAAACAGCAGCTTATGCGAAGTGGGCAATATCAGTTGACCTGTTCCCTGTGACCGGTCCATTACAATATTAGTCTTTAAGCCAGTTTAAGCAGCGCTTACGGAGTGTTTGCGGTTTGGGGAAGCAAGTTACGGTAATTGCCAGCCAACGTTTATGGATTTAAGGATTGTAGAAAACCAGTTCAATCTTGAGCCAGGTACATAATCTTGACGTCCAGTGTACATGTGTAAAGTGTTCACCTTTATTAATTGAGCATATGCAAATAAATATAAATTTGCCGCAATTATCGGAGCGCCTGCATATCAATAAGGGCGAAAATGTTTGGCATATCTTTTGCATTTATAAATGGTAAATTGCTAATTAAGAAGCATTATGAGTAATAGTTAGGGTAATAAATATGGCTAATGCTATTTTGTGGAAATTATCAAACTATCACGGAATCGATAGGAAGGGGGGAAAATAAGACTATTTTGACGGCTAATGAAAGAAGTTGTAGGGGAGTTCAATGAACTAAAACATTTAGAAATAAAAAAAGTCACTGCGGTATGGCCGCCCGAATTACCAAGGGCCTTCATGTAATACCTAACATTTAAAAACCTAAAAGCAATATCTTTTGTAGAGAGCCTTTGAGCTCCACCAAATTCAATAGCTGGTGGGGCGATTTTTTCAAATAGAGTCCTGAAAGATTGATACAATTGAGTCCCGTTAATTGAGGGGGGAATACGATGCAAGAATTCAGATGCCAGCAATGTAATCGACTGTTGGGCAAATACCGACAATGCAATACATTAGAAATCAAATGTCCCCGCTGTGGCAAACTTAATTACATAGTCCTTAAGGGAAAATCCAGGTGCCTTAATGAGTAATTTGGAAGACAATAAATGCTGAAAACCGAAACCCGAAGTTAGGACCATCCAAAATACAATCTCGCATGTAGAGAGCCATCGAGCTCCACCAGATCATTTGCTGGTGGAGCCATTTTTTTATATTAGAGTGCTATAAGACTGATGCAATCAGCTTGCGCCAATTAGGGGGGACTACGATGAAAGAATTCAGATGTAAGCAATGTAATCGACTGTTGGGCAAATACTTACAGTGTAAGATATTAGAAATCAAATGCCCCCGTTGTGGCCTGGTCAATTACAAAGAATTTAAGGAAAAAATTCCAGTGCCTTCATAAGTAATAAGAAGACATTAATGCTGAAAACCGAAATCTAAATTTACAACAACCTGAAATACAATTTCGCACGTAGAGAGAGCCAATGAGCTCCACCAGCATCAATTGCCGGTGGGGCAATTTTGTCTAATAGGGTGTTTACAAGATACAAGATTGAAGCGAGCTATCAGTAGGCCGCGTTATCACGAAAGGCTTCAATCGTGGAAGTTATTTTTCTTAACAAGGAAAGGGGGGGAGAATGCTCGTTATTATCGGCCATAAGAACATGGAATGTTGAAAAAATTTTTATAAGGGAGGATTTATACAATGCCGGAATATGTACAGAAATTAGAAATGAAACGGGCTGATTATCCCAAAACGGTTCCCGTAACCGGTTTTGGAGAGAGAAAAGCAGAATTTAAAGGTATGGGCCGAAAAATTGATAATGTCTACGCCAAAATGCGGGAGGTTGTATGCGTAGCTGCGGCCAGAACGCCGTTTGGGAAAATGGGAGGCAGCCTCAAAGAATATGATGCTCCACAACTGGGGGCATTGGCTATTAAAGAAATAATGAGAAGAGTGGAGGGCAAGGTTAAAGGCGAGGATATTGACTATGTCTATATGGGTGAGGTAGTACCGGCGGGTGTTGGACAGGTTCCCAGTCGTCAGGCTACTATTTTAGCTGGCCTTCCTGAATCGGTTCCATCTATAACTGTCAACAAGGTCTGCTCTTCGGGTCTTAAGACAGTGGATCTGGGGGTTCAATTAATTAAAGTGGGCCGTGCCGAAATCGTTATAGCCGGGGGTATGGAAAGCATGAGCAACTGCCCCTTTGCCTTACCAGATGAAAGATTCGGCGCCCGCATGGGTATACCCAATGGCAAATTAGTAGATCTCATGGTTTATGACGGTCTCTGGGATGCCTTCTATAACCGTCACATGGCCATTCATGGTTCGGAAGTCTCAGACGAATTCGGAATAACCCGGGAAGAACACGATTGGTGGGCCTATCTGTCACAGACACGGGCGGTTGAAGCTATGGCCAACGGTTCCCTTGATGATGAAATCTTTCCAGTTGAAATAAAAAAGGGCAAAGATGTCATGAGCCGAGACGAAGGACCTCGCCCTGGAACAACGATGGAAGCCCTTGCCAAACTGCCACCCGTATTTAATCACAAGAGCCCGGTAACCGGCGGTCCCGGGAACGTAACTGCGGGCAATGCACCTGGCACCAATGATGGAGCGACAGCGGTAATGTTAATGAGCCGTGAGAAGGCTGATGAGCTGGGTTTAAAGCCCCTTTTCACCATTGTTGATTATGCAGAGGTATCGCAGCAGACCAAGGATATTCCGACGGTTCCTGGCCTTTCCATAAAGAAGGTGCTGGATCAGAATAACCTGACTACAGCTGACATAAAACTGGTGGAAGCCAACGAGGCATTCGCAGCTGTCGTATTGGTTAGCTGTATGGGCGTTTTGAAGATGAGTAAAGAGGATATGATGGCCAAAGTTAACGTCAACGGGTCGGCTATTGCTTATGGTCATCCCATCGGAGCCAGCGGATCACGCATCCTGATGACTTTGGGCTATGAGCTGAAGAAACGTGGCGGTGGCTATGGGGTATGTGGAATTTGCTCCGGTCACGCTCAAGGTGATGCCATGTTGATAAAGGTTGAGCCGTAATAAAGTATCTGAAGTTGATAAGGGGGAACTGCAAATGGAAATTAAGAAAATCATGGTATTAGGAGCCGGACAGATGGGCGGCGGCATCACCCAGGTGGCGGCCCAGGCTGGTTATGATGTATTCCAATGGGATATAAATATGAACCTGGTCAACAAGGGCCTGGCTTTAATAGACAAGAACCTGACCAGAGATGTAAGTAAAGGCAAAAAGACGGCTGACGAAAAAGCCGCTATTCAGGGACGGATAAAACCTTCAATTAGTCTGGAGGATGCTGCTGGGGCAGATCTGGTTATAGAAGCCATTCTTGAAAATTTCGATATCAAGGCCAAAGTCTTTGGCCAATTGGATCAGATAGCTCCTCCGCATGCCTATCTGGCCACCAATACGTCTTCACTGCCGATCACTCAAATAGCTGCCACCACCAAACGCCCTGATAAGGTTATCGGCATGCATTTTATGAATCCGGTCCCGGTAATGAAGCTTGTGGAAATCATTCGCGGTCTGGCTACTACTGATGAGTGCTATGCTGACATCGAAGCGGCTTCCATTAAGATGGGCAAGATTCCGGTATGGTGCAACGATGTACCGGGTTTCGTGTCAAACCGAGTCTTACAGGTCATGATCAATGAAGCGCTCTGGGAGCTTTACGAAGGCGTTGCACCTGCCAAGAATATCGACGACATTATGGTGCTGGGGATGAACCACCCCATGGGACCTCTGGCATTGGCTGATCTTATCGGTTTAGACACCGTTCTTTCCATACTCAACGTCATGTACACCGGCTATGGTGATCCCAAATACCGCCCATCCCCGTTGCTGAAGCAATATGTTCAGGCTGGATGGTTGGGGCGAAAAGTTGGAAAGGGCATCTATGACTACAAATAGGGTTTCATAGTGGTCCAACGATGCTAGGAAGAAGGTGAATCCATGTATAAAAATGTTCTACTGGATATACAAGGGCGGATTGCCACACTTACCATCAACCGACCCAAAGCGCTCAATGCTCTCAACCAGGATACACTGCTAGATATTAAAGCGGCTGTTGAAGAGGTGCACAATAGTGCGGAAGTGGATGTTCTGATTATTACCGGCGCGGGTGACAAAGCTTTTGTGGCCGGAGCAGACATCACCGCAATGGTGGAGATGACAGCCATAGAAGGCAGGGCTTTTGGCCAATTGGGCGGAGAGGTCACCAACCTGATGGAAACTATGCCCAAACCAGTCATTGCTTCCATTAATGGCTTTTGTTTGGGTGGCGGTTGCGAACTGGCCATGGCTTGTGATTTCCGCATCTGCTCACATAAGAGCAAATTCGGTCAACCAGAAGTGGGCTTAGGTGTAACCCCTGGGTTCGGTGGGACTCAGCGTTTACCACGATTGGTGGGCAGCGGCATGGCCAAGCAACTGCTCTACACCGGAGATGTTATCGATGCTCAGGAAGCGCTGCGTATCGGAATGGTCAACCAGGTAGTGGCTAGCGAACAACTACAAGAGCAGGTCCTGAAAATAGCTCAAAGGATCGTGGCTCGTGGCCAGTTGTCGGTGAGATTTTGTAAAGACGCGGTAAACAGCGGTATGCAAATGGACATAACCCGGGCTATGGCTTTTGAGGCGGATATTTTCGGACTTTGCTTTGCCACGAGCGACCAGAAGGAAGGCATGCGGGCGTTCATGGAGAAGAGAAAGGCAGATTTTACAGGAAAATAGTGAAATGAATACAGAGGAGTGAAATTATGCATTTTCAATTAAATGAAGAGTCTTTAATGATGCGAGATATGATTCGCAAATTTGCTAAAAATGAAATTGAACCACTGGCTGCTGAAACAGATGAAAAGCATCAGTTTCCCATGGCAACTTTTAAAAAAATGGCTGCCCTTGGTTTGTGCGGCTTACCCATTCCCGAAGAGTGGGGCGGTGCCGGTGCCACCTACCTGGATTTTGCAATTATGATTGAGGAAATAGCCAAAAGATGTGCCTCCACGGCAGTCGTAATGAGCGTGCATACCGGGCTGGGATGTATGAGCACCTATCTGTATGGCAGCAAGAAAATAAAGGAAAAGTACCTTCGTGCCCTGGCGACTGGTGAAATTATCGGAGCTTATGCATTGACTGAACCCAATGCGGGATCCGATGCAGGTTCACTCAAGTGCAAGGCTGAAGACAAAGGGGACCATTACATTGTTAACGGCAGTAAGATTTTCATCACCAATGGTCCCATGGCTACCACCTATTGTACATTTACAAAGACAGACCCCACTCAGGGCAATGGCAAAGGCATTACTGCTTTAGTTATTGAGAAAGACACCCCGGGTTTCACTTTCAGCAAGCCGGTAGAAAAGATGGGAATGAATGGTTCATCCACCGTAGAGTTGTATTTCGAAGACGTAAAGGTTCCCAAGGAAAACATTCTGGGTAAAGCTAATAACGGCTTTGCTGTAGCCATGGGTCTCCTGGCCGGAGGGCGCATTACTATTGCCGCTCAAGGGCTGGGTATAGGAGAAGGCGCACTGGAGTTTACTACCCAGTATATAAAAGAGCGCCAGCAGTTTGGCAAACCCCTGGCCGCCAACCAGGGTGTTCAATTCATGGTTGCAGACATGGCTACTGCCTTGGATGCAGCCCAACTATTAATTTATCGTGCCGCATGGTTAAAGGACAATAAGCTCCCCCATAACAAAGAAGCGTCTATGGCCAAGAAATTTGCGACCGACACCAGTATGGAAGTAACCACCAATTGCGTACAGCTCATGGGCGGATATGGTTACTGCAAAGAGTTCCCCGTAGAGAGAATGATGCGTGATGTAAAGATCACCCAGATCTACGAGGGCTCCAACCAAATTCAAAGAATGATTATTGGCCGTGAAGTCATCGGCAGGTAAAAATAAGGAAAAACCCCGGGGCACCATTTGCTGTCCCGGGGTTGAATCCCATTTAAATAGTTCAGGTGAAAAGCCAGTAACGGGCTGAAAGTTATCATGGCTTTAACACGGGAAGGAGGACAGCAATAATGAGCAAACCACAAAAAGTAAGTCTGTCTGAAGCCGTTAGTAAGATTCAAAATGGTGATATGCTAACCTTCAGCGGTTTTACCATTTGGCGTCGCCCCATGGCGGCAATCATGGAACTAATTCGTCAGGGCAAAAAGGATTTACATCTTGCGATGGTAAACGGCGGGACCCATGATGATATGTTAATTGGAGCCGGGTGTGTAAAAATATGGGAATCAACTTGGTGCGGACATGAACTTTTTGGCAAGATAGGAGGTAACCTATCACGTAAGGCTGAGGCAGGAGAAGTGATCATTGAAGATTACAGCCACGTGCAAATGCTATATCGGCTTATAGCAGGCGCGCAAGGAATACCCTTTATGCCTACTTATGCTGCGATGGGCTCGGATATTTTAAATCCCAAGTATGATATGCTGGGCGCTGCCGGTTTACGGGATGGTTCTAATTCCAAAATCCCCGCTAAGAAATATGAAATGTATACGGAAAACTTTACAGGAACAGATGTGGCGCTAGTTCCAGCTGCACAACCCGACTGGTGTATTGCCCATGTCCAGATGGTCGGCTCGGAAGGTACAGTACGGGTTTTAGGTCAAAAATACAGTGACGAAGAAGCCATGAAAGCAGCTGATAAATTGATCGTGATTACAGAGCAGATTGTCCCGGAGGAATTCATACGTCGCGAGCCAGAGCACAACTTGATCCCACCCCATTTGGTGGACTATATCGTGGAATTGCCGTGGGGAGCTCATCCCACTGGATGCTACGGTTGTTATGAGGCAGATGGGGACTTTATTAAAGATTTCTATAATAAAACGCGTACTCAGGATGGCTTCGACAAATGGGCGGCGGAGTGGATATTTGGTGTGAAGGATCATGAAGAATACCTTAATAAACTGGGAGTGAGCAAATTAGAAACCCTGCGAGCCAGTGACGCATTGGGTTATTCCCAAAAAGTGAAAAGGGGGTCGAGATAATGGCACGTAATGAATACGCGAAAGTGGGCGAATTCAAACCAATCGATCTTCTTGCTGTATCAGCTGCTCGTGAAGTTAATGACGGTGAGGTCGTTTTTGCGGGAACCGGATTACCTATGCTAGCCATTATGCTGGCACAAAAAACGAATGCGCCTAATGCAGTCTGTATTTATGAAGCTGGCAGTATCGACGGCCGCCCTATTGATCTGCCTGCCTCAGTAGGCGATGCCCGCTGTCACTACCAGGCTTCGATCGCCAACGGCTTATTTGATGTCTTCGGGCAACTGCAACGGGGCAAAGTGGATTTGGCTTTCTTAAGCGGTGCGGAAATAGACCAGTATGGCAACGTAAATACTACGGCTATGGGCAGTTACTCCCCGGTCGGGAAGCGCCTTACTGGCAGTGGAGGGAACTCAGACATAAATTCGTTGGCCAAAAGAACCGTTTTCATTATGGTTCAGGAGAAGCGGCGCTTTGTAGAACGCTGCAGCTACATTACTTCGCCTGGTTGGCGAATTCCCAAATGGCCTGGCGGTGAATTTGTACATAAGAAGGATGTGTATGGCAAGGCCTTCCGGGGAGGACCTTGTACAGTCATCTCAAATATGGGAGTATTCCGGTTTGATGAAGCTGGAGTCATGTATCTGGATACGGTTCATCCCGGATTTACTCCCGAACAGGTCAAAGGCAACTGTATGTTCAATTTGAATATTTCAAGGGTGAGCGGCGAAACAAAACCGCCGACTTACAAAGAAGTGGAACTTCTATACAAGGAGGTAGACCCCGAAGGTATTTTCTTACCATAATTGTGATTTAGCAACCCCCCTTTTTCTTTTAATTTGACCCCGGATATAATCGCCGGGGTCATTCCTTATATCTTTATCCTGAAAATAACTGTTAAACATGGTAACAATACTTTGTGTCAGGGGGTAATAATACTTATTCATAGTAGCCTAATATTCATTTTATTAATTAACTCTGCCTTAATAAGACATATTAAAGGCTTCAATAGGATGGGAGATATTGAATATGAATTTGTTTAATAAAATTGATGAATACAAAAAGAAATTTCTATTTGCTGCGGAAGCCGTTAAATTGATTTCATCTGGATGCCGAATACGATATGCGTTTGGTGATTGTTCAGCTACAATGTTGGATACAGCCTTAGCCATGAGGAAAGAAGAGCTTAGAGATATCAGCATATATTCCGATTCCCAATATAGCGATTTTCAAGTCTTAGCTGCTGATCCTTCAGGAGAATGTTTTAGTCTAATAAAGCAAATTTCAAAGAACTCACGGGAAGCTTTATTGCCGGTTAAAAATAGCAAGCTGGCAAATAGTAAATATAGTATTGTTCGGAGAAAAATGCCTCAATTCATATTCTTTACAGTTGTAAGCCCTATGGACCAGCACGGAAATTTTCGGCTTGTCCCTGGAGTGTCATCTGATAAATATTGGGAAGAAATACAAACGGCAGACTATGTAATTGTAGAAATAAATGAAAATATATCCAGCGCCGACAATCTTACCGATTATATTCATATTTCACAGATTAATTATGTCGTGCCTGGTCTTAACGCTTCTATATTAAATACCTCCAATATCAAGGCACATTCTTTAAATGTATTCAAGAATTCGGCTTGTATATAGCCTTGAGACCGCGAGTATATAGAGCCCCTGTCTTTCGTCCTGCAGCAGGCATTCAAATTTACAAGGTTGTCTTTTGGTGAAGTAGGTGAACGCTGTTTAACTACCATTAATTCAAGGTGTTATCAATAAATATTATCTACACTCTAGCTCATTCTGCGGTAGTAATTTCTTCAGCGGAAGGAAGAGGGGGTACCTGGGCAGGCGCCATAGAAAATCTGCAGCATAACTGGGTCCCCTTTGGGGTTCGGCAGGGAGAAAAAGTTCCTGGTGGGGACAATGCTCCCATGAAAAATGGAGCCAAAGGCATTAAAGCGCCGTTACTACCAGATATATTAGAGTATCGTTGCAAATGTACTGTTGAATCAGACGGTTCTGTAATCATTCATCACGAGCGTTCCGCGGAAAACTTTAAGTGGTGCCTTATAACGTATAGAAATACAGCCCGATATCCTGCCGTCAGGGTCGAACATTTTGAATGCTTGGAGGAGGCTCAGGCTTATATTAAGAAGGTTGAACCGGCCGTGCCATTGTTAAGCCTGGGCGGGAAAGTTCCAAAGAAACCTCTACCTTACAAAGAGTTTTTAGAATGGAAAGCAACAAACAATTTAAGGAATACTATTATAAAAAATTCGTTAATTAGTTTTTAATATCCCACTTACTTCATACTGCTTATACGATGATTAATTGTAGTTGGGGATAGGGAACAATCACGTTTCCAGTAAAGAGTGCATTGCTTGAAATGTTTTTCCTCAATGTTAATAGGCTCGGTTGGAAGGTTTAGTTTTCCCAAAGTTACTTTAATGTAATGAAGGTTTTCTTTGTGCCATCTTCTAGTATGATAGGCAAGGTTCCTTATTTCCATGTCCTCAAGAAATAATTAAGTGTAGTAGCCAAAATCATGCCCTCCAGATATAATGGAATTTCATTTAGGGTTTCTCATCAATCTTTCCTCTCCGTTTAGCCATATAAAAACCTCCTAATTTTTATAAGAAGAAGGTTAAATACGATCTTAACAGATACGCATAAACGAAAAAGACTTTGCGTATTTGTCCTAATAACAAACCTCGCAAAGCCCTATATCTAGGCAAATATGGTGCGGCGAGCGGGACTTGAACCCGCACCCCTCGCAGGATACGCCCCTCAAACGTACGTGTCTGCCCGTTCCACCACCGATACCTATGCATTGGTACTTATAGAGGTTTTTATACGCATAATTTTCGTCTTTTCAGGATACGTATAGGAAACATAAATGAAAACTGTGAACCTCACTTTTATTAAAATCAATTATACCAAAGTAAGAAGGTATATCTTTACAAATAATAATTTGTATTTAACCAGTGACCATCTAATATTTCAACGATTGTAAATTAATTATAATAATTCTGCATAGTTAAGCCAATTTCTTGTCACCATATTAATTGTCCTTAAAGTGGATTGTGTTAACTCTTTGCCTCTAATTCTCATCAACTCATTCATAATATCTCTTGGATGTTTACCTGGTTCCTTCATAATATAGTCAAGATAATCGTTAAAATGTTGAATATTCTTTATCTGCTTTGCTACAATTGCTTTTCGACCATCTTGATCTGCATTTAAAAATGAAAGCCCTAAATTAGTTAAACGCCAGCTACCATCTATTAATCTTTCTGCAAAGCCTAATAATCTAGCATCAATAAAGAATTTTTCAACGGTTTTTTTATTTAAGCCTAAATCTTGCGATATTTCGCTTTTCTTAAATTTATCTTTGATTTTATATAATTCAATAAATTTTATTAATCCAGAAATAACACTATTCGGATATTCAGCGTTTGTAATAGGTCCGACTAATCTTGTAGACTTTGAACTTTCGTTGTTTATGTTTATAACATTCAAATCAAATTCACCAATAAATCGAAGCCATTTAACCATTGATTTAGCGTAATTATCCCAAGTCTTTTCTTGGAGTGGTGCAGCGGGAAATTCCTTTTTTAGGATTTGAACTATTTCGTTAAGTTCAATCTCTTTCCTGTCTTTAGTTATTTTTAGAATTTCTTTGATACATGTATTTCTCAATAATCGCCTTCTAATATCGCGCAACAATTCTTCAGTTGTTTGCAATTGCTCCATTTCATCGCTAATAAAAGCTTTTCCTTTCCTAATAGAAGCAATACCTAATGCGTCTAAATCTCTGACGTAGTTATATAATGAACTTACCTTCATATTTGTTTGTTTAGCTAATATATCAACATCAATATAATTAATTGACTCAGCAATTGTTTGAAATACTTCTAGGGCTTTATTCGGCGACATTTTTAATAAGTATGATTCTTCAATTGGAACTCTACCTGTTCTTAAAAATTCTTTGAAGATATCATGATATATTGTATAAGTTTGTCCTTGCTTAATAATAAGCCTCATGTCAACAAACTTATTTAAGTAATTATGCAAATTAATATCTGAAAAAGCTTCACCAAGAGTAATAGTATCGGCAGGCATGAACGCAGCTAATTTTTTCAATATTTCTTTTTCTTCTTCATCGAGCATAACTAAATCTGTTTCAAATAGAGTTCTTAAGTCTAACTTTCTATCTAATATATCTTCTTGTTTTATCCCTCTCCGAATTTGTTCTGCTATATGCCAACAAACCTTTTTTAACAACCAAGGAAATCCCCTACTAAATAATTGAATCTCTTTTCTTAATTCAGGTAATAAAGACATATTTATCTCTTTGTTCAATGCATTTAACAAAATATTTGTTTCTGATGGGCCAAACTGTTCTATCCTTATAGGCAAAGCCGTTCTTCTTAAATTTTCCCGAGCAGTGTACGGTACATGGTCATCAGGCCACCACAAATCCGTCTTCCACGCAAAACCAAAAATAATATTAGCGCGTTCTTCTTCTATTTGAAGAACTAACTCAACGAGTTTTTCAGATAATGGCCCATCAAGTAAAGCTGTTTCAAACTGATCAAAAATCATTATTGGAGTAATTTTACATTTTTCTAATTCATGAGATAATCTTACAATTGCTTCAGCTAAAGAATCGATACCCTGTAATTTGATTGTATGAACTATATTCTCTATCTCGGAATCATGATTATTCAATTCATTTATTAGTCTAAGCATAGATGATACAGTAAATATTTTACCCCTAGCCGAAATACAGTTAATGGATATTAAAAAGCCGCCATATTTAATTACTTCATCTTTGAGTTTCAATATAAATGAGCTTTTACCAATGCCTGAAGTACCTGTTATTATACATACTCTCGATGCAGTTCTATTGTTTTTTATATCTTGGACAAAGTTCAAAAATTGATAAATTTCATCAGATCTACCTGCAAAGAAATCAGCTGGGGCAGGGTACTTGTAATCAAACCAACCTTTTCCGCAAGTACTTAAATGGGCTAATGGAACAATATTGTCTAAATCTTTCTTTACAGAAGTTTTAATTTGTTCGTTGATAATTTGTAAATCTTTTATATCTGATTCATTAAGTTTTAGTAGAAAATCTAATTGTTCAAGAACATTTTTATCTTCAATAAGCTCTCCTGATGTATCCAATAATAAATATGAATTAGGAAAATTTGCGTCTCTTTCTTTAATGAACTGAACCCAAAATGCTCCAATATCCGAATATAAGAGTCTCATATCTCCAGTTTCATAATGATAGATATGTTCAACCAATTCTCTAACTGTATCTGGCGATTTCCAACTGTTCTGCTTAGATAATTCTTCAATTAGTAATGCTTCCTCAATAATGCGTATTCTAGATTTTAATTGGGGATTGATTGATTTCCAATATGTATTTGAATCACTACTGATTTTAGGAATAGCAATCAAGATACCAGCTACTGTGGGATTATCGAAAGACAAATTTTGTACATCAAATCCAAGCGCCTTTATTGGTTCTGGAGAGACTGAAGTTGACAAGCACTTACATGACACGAGCAAAGGGGCGTTACTTAAAGCGGCATTTCCTTGAACATCCCATTCAGTACCGTTTATCTTCTGATCAAGTTGAATATTTTCGTAACCGCGATTTTTCAAGTACTGAGATATTAATTGTTCTAGCAAATGTCCTTTAGCATTATCACGTGCCTTTTTTGAATCGCCTTTAGGTAAAAACTCTATTCTTACTTTAGGCAATAATATTACCCCCAATGTTATCCTAATTAGAGCCAAATTTACATTTATTATACCTTTTTTTTGCTCTAACGTCATTTTTACTACAATTGTATCAGTATAAGACTTTCCTGAAACCTTTTTACCTGAACATAATTATGTCTTCCAAAGATAATGTCTTGTTATAATTGGCGAACATTAGTTATGAAAGATCGGCAGCATTTAAATTACTAATGCCCTGTATATTGATTATTTAAGGTGTATTTGTATTTCGGAATTCAACCGAACGAGTAAACGTAAGTGCAGATTTACCGAAGTTTTACGAGAAGTTACCGATCACTTTGAATTTCATCGTAAAGGTGTACCATTACGAACAATGAAAAATAGCCAATTATAGGCCAAAAAGATATTCGCAAAAGTCTTAGATTATATATGAATATATTCGTAAAATATATATAAATTTACGAATACTTCTGATATGATTAATGTATCAAATTAATTGAAGGAAGTGTTCGTTTTGACCAATAGAATTTATGGTTATTGCCGGATCAGTGATAAAGATCAAAATGAAGCAAGACAGATTAAAGCCATGCAGGATGCTGGAGTAGATGAAAGGTTCGTATTAGTTGATAAACAGAGTGGTAGGGACTTCAATAGGGCTCAATATCAGATTCTAAAGAATGCCCTACGTGAAGGAGATTTACTGATTGTTAAATCCATCGATAGACTTGGCCGCAATTACAAAGAGATCCTTAGAGAGTGGCAGGAGATCACTCAAGACATTAAAGCCGATATTAAAGTTGTTGATATGACCCTGCTTGATACTACCCTTCATAAAGATTTACTAGGAACATTCATAAGTGACTTAATCCTCCAGGTGTTGGCCTATGTTGCTGAACAGGAGAGGAATAACATTAAGCAACGGCAAACAGAAGGAATTGCAATAGCTAAAGCTCAAGGACGGCACTTAGGTAGACCAAGGGCAGAATATCCTGGAGGATTTGAAGATGTTTATAAGGAATGGAAAGATGGTATTATTACAGCCAAAAAGGCCATGTTAGAATTGGGATTAAAGACTACAACATTTTATAAACTGGTAAAACAATATGAGGGCAGGGAATAATTATATGTTTTGGCCAATTAATATGAAATGAATGATAATAAAGAACATTGAAGAGGTTAGCTAATGGAAAACAAGAAATGCATATATTGCGGAGAAAATGCCACTACAAAAGATCATGTTCCTCCATATTCATTTTTCTCAAAGCCCGCTCCGAATAACTTGATTACAGTTCCATCCTGTTTGGATTGTAACAATAGTTTTTCCAATGACGAAGAGTATTTCCGTACAATTATTGCCTCTGCCAGAAGCTTTGGTGAGGAGAATGTACCACATGACGTATGGAACAGAGTAGAAAGGAGTTTAAATAGGAATAAGCGATTATTGTATCAAATAAATGAGAGTTTTAGAAATGTAGATATTTATTCTGGTAAAATCTATTTAGGAAAAAGACCAGCCTTTAAAATAGATAGGAACCGAGCCGATAAAGTAGTGGGAAAAATAATTAAAGGACTTTTTTATAACGAATATGGGATACCTCTAGCTAAAGAATATATGGTAAAAGTTTTGCTTAATGATGAAGATAAAATAATTCCACGAGAAATTTTTGATGTAACCGCATCAACTCCCGTAAAAGAACTGGGAGATGGGGTATTACGATATAGAAATGCATGTGTCGAAACAAACCAAAATTATTCAGTTTGGGCTTTAAGTTTTTATATGAACGATTCCGTTACGTGGATTTGTCTAACAGGAAAACCCAGCGATCATTAATTTATAGAAATGTTTACAATAGACCACGCCGTACTTTACAAAAACTAGAGCCTTTATAGCGGACGTACGTTCCTGATCTCTTTGAGCTACTTCGATTTCTTACCAGCTATGCGACTAATATTTAGAAATCATCATAGCAGCCAGGGTACTAACAAAAATTAGAATATAATTAATACTGTTTCCCCCGGTAGAACCTTAATAAGAATAAGGTTTAATCTCTACCCCTAGTAAGGAATCTGAAGCAGGTATAAGGGGGGAACGAAACGTGAGTCCCTTATTAGGAATATCAAATAAAAATCACTCTAAAAGCGCTTTAAAACCTCCTACCCTACCTTTCACCCATTACTCAAACGCCGTTTCTAGAACGAGATTTCTATTAATAAAGTCTATAAAAAGAACCATTTTTAAAGAGGGTTAACCCTATTCCTGTACCATGGATTTTTCCCATTGGATTATTACTATAAATATAGCCAAATATAAAACGGGATAATTTTGATTATCTCGCATTATCTCCATAATTCTCAAAATATCTTAGAAATTCGCTTGCGTAATATTTTGTAATGTCCTATAATGGTTTTAGGCAAGTTAGATTGCAATCAAAGGGATATTAGGTTAGGTTCCTCCATCTATTATCCTGAGATAGGAGTTGGCACAATGAGCAGGAACAATGTATAACATCATACCGGCATAAATTGATTTTCCCGTACTTTGTTGTTCTTGCTCATTAATTAAATTAACAACGAAGGAAGGGAAGTTTATGAAAAATTACATATTGACTGATCCTTAGCGTAGCAAGGGGATAAGCCTACATTTTGTGGGTTCGTTTCGTTGCTTTTTTGTGTTTTAAAAGTTAATAAGTAAAGGAAATATTAAAGGAGAACTACTAAATATGAAAGCAGAAAGGAAAAAATATAAAGGATGAAAAGAATTAGTGAAATAATTACACCAAATGAAATTAAAACATGGAAGAATACTGATATTATAACCATTAGTGCCGGTACAGGTAGGGGCAAAAGTCACTTTATAAAAAACATATTATATGCATTCGCTGAAAAAAATAATAAAAAAATATTAATGTTAATACATAGGGTCAATTGTGTTGATCAATTTAGGAAAGAAATTATGAGAGATAACAAAACCCATGTAATTGATATTAAATCATATCAAAGCTTGGAAAATGGTAATGGCAAATTTATCGATTTCGCAGATTATGAATACATAGTTTGCGATGAGTTTCATTATTTTCTAAGTGACGCTGCCTTTAATATTACAACAGACATATCACTTGATATGATTTTATCAAAAACAAACATAACGAGAATCCTAATGTCAGCTACTGGCGATTATATGAAAAGATATATTAATAATATTAAAAGGCTTGATACCAGAGATTATGAGTTACCACAAGATTTTAGCTTTATAGAACAGCTCACTTTTTATAATAAAGATGACACTTTAGAGAAGTTTATAGAACAGGCAATAAAGCAAAATGATAAAGGGATATTTTTTATTCAATCGGTTGAAAAGGCGTTTGGTTTATACAATAAATATAAGGAATATTGCTTGTTTAATTGTAGTAAAACGAATGGATATTATAAGCATGTAGACAAGGAAAGAATAAGCAATATGCTTGAAAGTGAAAAATTTAATGAAAATATACTTATAACAACTACATGTATGGATGCTGGTGTAAATATTAATGACATTGACGTTAAACATATTGTTTTAGACGTTAAAGATACTGGGGTTCTAATACAATGTTTAGGTAGAAGAAGAATCCAGAATGAGGAAGATAAAATCCATATTTATATTAAAAATATAAATAATAGGCAATTGGGAGGCATGGAGACACAACTAAAACAAAAAATAAAAAAAGCTGATTTTTTACTAGAGCATACTGTTAAAGAATATATACAGAAATATCCTAGATCGAATGACTATAGCAATATTGTTTATGACGAGATAGTTAATGAAGATAATAAAGCTACAAAAAGAATAAATGAATTAATGTATTACAAATGTAAATTCGATTTGGGTGATATTGCAGAAATGAAGTTATTTGGAGAATATGGTTACTGTAAATATTTACAAAATATATTTAAGTATAATAGACTCTATCGGCTCATTAGTGAAGATCATAAAAAAGATGAGTTGGAAAGATATTTAGAAAGTACAGCGGGAGATATAATGCCTACTCTTAAAGACCGAAAAGAATTAATTGAAAAAATTGATGTTAAAAGCAATGGTAGACGCCTAAAGAAGATTAATAATTTAAATGGAGCATTAGAAGAAATGGAAATATCATTTAGAATTGTAGAATTTGAAACAAGTAGAACTGTTGGTGGAAAAAAGAAGAAGTTTAAAAATGCATGGAAGGTTGAAAAATTAATAAGTTAAAAATATTACCCCCAAAATGGATGATAAGCTATATAAAGAGCTTCACACCAAAATTAGGTGATAATATATTTATCATAAGCCTACGTAAAACCCTTAAGATTTCAGGATTTACTTTTTAGTTTTACTTCCGATGTTGGGGGATGGGGGCTTGCCCCCCATAAACCAGCATGAATAAAATAAAAAATGAACGTGGAAATTTTTAGCCATTGCGTTCATTATTTTAAAAGTGAAATAGAAGAAAATGAGAAATTCCGACGTAATGGATTTTTTGACCCTTAGGGCAAAAAAGACATTACTCCCCGCTGGAAGGCGACCGCCGGTAGGCAATGGTTAAACAATTCATTAAATAGAAAAAATCAAGTGATGCAAAATAAACCAAAGTTTTGTTTTAATATTTCCAAAAAGAAAATGATTATATAGGAGAATATGGTGAAAAAGAAATACCAGAGAAAATGCCCTTGTGGTTCAGGTTTGTTTTTTAAAGATTGTTGTGAGATACCAGTAGAAGGAGAAACCCCAGAAGAAATAAAAAAGATCATTGAAAACTGTATTATTAAAACCTTTGAATACACCAATAGTAGGGCAGAGCTATGTATTTATGTGGCTAATCTTACTAAGGATTTATTAGAATTATTCGATATTAGAAGTTATGTTGTTGCTGGTTCTGCAAAATGGAAATACTATACCACGTGGTTTCAATGGAAACCACATGATACCCCTATGCAATATCATGCGTGGTGTATATCTCAATATGGAGAGACAATAGATTTAGCATGTGGAGCCATGAATGAAAGATTTGATGGTGGAGGTCTGCAAGCCAAAATGCTTAATTTAAAACCCCCTAGTAATTGTTGGTGTAAAAACCCTTCAGATAGAGAATATATTGTACGTGACTTAGGAGCAAAACAGATTGCTATGAGTGAACATAGTTATAAAAGAATCAAAAAGACTGCTCTTAATCTTCGGGTTACAAATGAATAGAATTCGTAGTTATTAGTCTTAAGTGATCGTGAGATAGAGAACAGCCTTATTTATGGGGCTTTATTTTTTATCATAATTAAATCTAATCGAAGGGGGGCTACCTATCGGCTTGGGCAGCACCTTTTAAGGAACATTATTTTATCAATAAACTAGTGCATTTCTTTTGAAATACAATTGCATTAAACTATCTAAAGCATTAACATATATACAAAGAATTGCAATTGTATTACAGGGAGTGATATATATGAATATTCAGGAGAAAATTGATTTTATTAATGAGGAATTAAGGCAAGGTAAATCTTTAAAGGCAATAGCTGAAGAATTAAACATAGGATATTCAACTATTAAAGAAAGACTAAGTAAGGCAGGATATAGGCGCGTAGATGGAATATATATTTTAGTTGATAGTACAAAAGAGCAGGACGATACGATATCTGCTTTTTCACCGGCAGTTCAATATAGAAAAATGCAGGACAATACAAATGAAATACAAAATGTAGTCAGTGAAGATAATACTCAACTATTGCCTGATGAAGTAATTAAAGATATTTTACGAAGATTAGTTGTTTTAGAAGAACGTGTATCACAAAACAATACAAAGTATAGCTCCATGGTTGTAAATCTACCAGACAATAAAGAAAAAATGATGTCTAGTAGAGTAAACGAGAAAATCTATTCTCAATGGCAGGAATTTTGTAAGAACCAAAAATATCTAGCAAAGGACCTTCTATCAATGGCATTGTTGGAGTACATGCTAAAATACGAGTAATGCAATTAATATGCAAATGAAATACACTCATTGAGTACCCCTCAGGGGTGCTTTTATTTAGGGCTTTAATCAAAATAGCCAATAAATAAAGAAAAAAGGCAATATTAAAAGCAAATGCGATAAAATTAGCTATTGGTGCTTAACATCAGACAACATAATTTATTATGGTGAAAATCTTAATTAAGACGCTATAGGTCTTTTTGCCCTGAGTTGCTCCAACCAATAATATTCATTTATAAGCTCATCTAAAATCCCGCTAACCTCAATTACTTGAGGATCTTGAAACCCCTTCTCTGTAGCCAACCTATGAAGTTCTAAACGTAATTTCTCAATCCTATTTATTACATCCATACCACATAGCTCCCTTTAATGGCGGTAAATGTAATTTTATAACTAATATTTACCGGGGAGCAAACCATATATTACCATATATTAAGCGGGATTTCTCCCGCTCATTCTAAGGCCGTTTCAGTTTTTGTAAAACCTTTATACTTTAATATTTATTTCAAAATCATAATAATCCACACCTTGTACTAAATCCCCGCTTAAAGTTATTTTATCCGTAACATTACTAAGACCTTCAAAATATATATCCCCTGTTACAGACTGTCCACATCTCAAATCACCAACATCATAAAAACATTGGTCTTGGTCAATAAATTTTAGAGTATTTTTACCATCGTATATTTCATATGTACAACCAATAACTGCATTACCTTTGTTCATTACGGAAGAATTGTTTGTAAAGGTAACGTTAAGGCTAATTCCATTTGAATTAATGGTATATTTATTAATTTTCATAGACATACCATTCGAAGCATTTATTGTATATGGTAAATCACTTTTACTTATTGTATCTTTTTGGGTATTAGTTCCTGTATTATTAGAAGAATCTTGAAGAGTTGAACTTTTAGGTACATAGAAACTTACGCTAAAATCAGCTTTGTCTATATACTGCCATAAGCCGCCTTCCAAGGTAATATAACTTGTACTATTAGATAAACCTGCAAACATAATATTTCCAGTTATTGATTGTCCTGAATGTAGATACTGAGTATCATAAAAAATCTGATCTTGTCCGATAAACTTCAAGTTTTTCTTTCCATCATAAACTTGCCACGTTGAAGTCATTGTTTGGCCTTTATTTGATGTAGAGGAGCTATTTGTTAAAGTAACATTAAACTTAATACCAGTGTTACTGATATAATAGCTATTAACTGTAAATTGCATTCCGTTTGTTGCCTTAGTGATAACAGGTAAATCGCTTTCGGAATAAATCTTTTTTGAAGATGAAATATCTCCCGAAGAACCAGCGCCTATCACAACAGCATTATTAGCCCCATCCCAAGTAACGATTACTCCTAAAGCTTTCCCAATAGAAGCTACAGGTAAATAAGTTCTCCCATTTATAATAGTAGGAGGAACATCTAAAGATACAGCTTCCCCATTAACTAATAGTGTATAGGAGCCTATTTTCATTTGAATTACTTTATCACCTTTCATTATGGTTACTGTTTGATTTGGGGCATCCCAAATAATATTATCATTGGTTACTCCCACGGCATTACCTACTAAAGATATAGGTAAACAGGTGCGTCCATTAATTATTTGGGCATCAGGATAAGATGTTACTCCATTAACAATGAGTTTAATTGAATCTGCTTGAACAGTAGAACATACAAACAAAGCTAACAACAAGCCTAATACCACGCCAAATGATAAACGTCTCATGTTGTAATAACCTCCCATTTTTATTATTTGTGTAATTCAACAAAATGCCATAATTATCCTTTGATTAATGATTTTAGTTCAAGACATACACGTTGATATATTTTCTTTAGTTTTCGAAAAGCCCTTCAACTGGGCTATACCTCTTGTGCATTTGCTGTAAATCAGAACCCCAGAGATTTACGTAATGGCGCACCATTTCAAGTGAAGAATGCCCAAGAATTTTCTGAAGGGAGAGAATATCTCCGCCTTTAGTGATATACATTTTGGCGCAGGTATGGCGAAAAGTATGCGGTGATACTCTAACCTTGGTTAGTTGAGCTTTATGCCCATACAACTTCAACCTGTCCTGGAGGGTTTTACGATTTAATCTATTACCCATTTCAGAAATCCATAAGTAATTATGTTCCAGTTGATTTCTTAACCTTATGTAGCGCATAAGAAACTGCTTTGTGGTTGATTGAAAGACGACTTCTCGCTCTTTAGCCCCTTTGCCGAAAACAAGGATTTTATTACTGCTTAAATTCACATCATCTAGTTTCATATTTTCTAATTCTATCAACCTTACTCCAGTATCTAAGAGAACAAGCATAATTGTATAGTCTCGAAAACCCACAAAAGTGGACTTATCAGGTTGGTTAAAGAGTAATCTTAATTCATCTTCTTCAAACGGGCGAATAATCATATGGGGAGTTTTCATTTTTTCTCCATTTGTAGGGGAACCACAAACGATTCCTTCGCCATTTAGGAAGGAAAATAATTGCTTAATGCTTCTTATACGATGATTAATTGTAGTGGGGGATAGGGAACAATCCCGTTTCCAGTAGAGAATGCATTGCTTGAAATGTTTTTCCTCAATGTTAATAGGCTCGGTTGGAAGGTTTAGTTTTCCCAAAGTTACTTTAATGTAATGAAGGTTTTCTTTGTGCCATCTTCTAGTATGATAGGCAAGGTTTCTTAGCTCCATATCCTCTAGGAACAATTTAACGCAGTAATCGAAATCATTCCCTCCAGATACTAATGGAACTTCATTTAGGGTTTTCTCATCAATCTTTCCTCTCCGCTTAGCCATACAAAAACCTCCTAATTTTTATAAGAAGGAGGTTCATACGTTTTTACCAGATACGCTCACCAGATACGCATCAACAAAAAGGACTTTGCGTATTTGTTCTAACAACAAACCTCGCAAAGCCCTACATTTAGGCAAATATGGTGCGGCGAGCGGGACTTGAACCCGCACCCCTCGCAGGATACGCCCCTCAAACGTACGTGTCTGCCCGTTCCACCACCGCCGCACGATTTTCTATTGAACTCCGGAAAACCCGGCATCAGTCATTATACAATAGGCCGGCTCCACCTGTCAATTTCCACTTCTTTTCTGGATCTGATACCCAATAGTTAAAGTCTCAGCCTGCCACTTTTCCATTGATTTCATCTTCATTACATAACCCCGGGTCAATAAGTTGAAACTACTTAATGACCGGATAAAAAATACAATAGAGACCTTGTTTGAACGGATGAATTTGTGGTCTCTTAACAAGGAGGTGGATCATTGGATAGCAAAAACCTGTTGCAGACCTGTATCAGCCAGTTCAAGGACGCCCGGTTGGACATCCAGACCGTAAGCCAGACTGTCCATGATACCCAGGTTCGGGATGAACTATCCAAAGCTATGAGATCGGTGGAATCGGCAATTAGCCAGTGCCAATCGGCGCTAAATATGTTTTAGAGGCAAAAACCAGGGCGGCTCAACTCAGCCGCCCTGGTTTTTGCCTAATAGCCGAAGAGGCTGGCCAGAGCGTTATCGAGTTGATCTATGTCGGCACAAACCATGCCCAGGTTGCTGCCGTTCTTGCCCAGGAAGAGGCAAATGATGCTATATTCGTCAAACCAGGCGTTGAACAATTCTACGTCCCCAGCCTCTATGGCTGATGCTATATCATCGAGATACCATGACTCCGGATTGCTCCAATTCTGCATAACCACTACTGGTGCTCCGTAACTGCCGCTGAGCGTATCGCCCAAATAGTTAAACCGGTCTATCTTGGCGCTGCCTTCCAACTTTTCTCCATGAAGATCATAGAAGCCCAGTATCAGACTGTCGTTCAGGAAATAATAGCCCAGGTCGCAGGGTATTTCGTTGAAGTATACATCGAAGTAAACCAGTGATCCCTCGGTGGAGTAAAGCGGTGGACTGCCCTCCGCCTGCACCACTTCGTTCATGCTCTGACCCCAGCGGGTGTTGCGGAAGGTATCGTTGTTTAACCCTACTTTAGAGGCTATTATAGGGTTGCGCACTACAATTATCTGGTTGTCTTCGTTAAGGTTCACCCAATTCACTTTGGCATTAAAGACTTCGGCAGCCAAATTGAGTGGAACCATAGCCCGGCTGTCTATTATCTGAACCGGAGCATCAAAGGTGATAATATCTTCGTTATACATAGCCGCAGCCTGCCCAACGGTAAGTTTAAGCAGGTTAATCCCTTTCTGTACGTCTATGGTCTCAGTCTCGGGATCCCAGGAAACGTCAGCTCCCAGGGCTTGAAATAGAGCGCTGGCAGGCACCATGGTGCGATCTTCTTCAATATATGGAGCAACATCGCAGTTCAGCAACTGCCCGTCAACGATCAAACGTGGGGAGGCGGCGGCTTCAGGCATAAAGCAGAATATGAGCAAGCACGCCCACAGTAGGTATGTAAATTTTCGCATGGTGTGACCTCCTTATATTCTGCGTTTTAGAGAGTTCAAATCTGGATTAAGCCCGTATTAAAGGTTTACAGGTGTCAAGGTAGCCACATCTTGATTGCCGAGGGACAGACGCTGACCTCCCAGGGCAGTCCGGGGCCTATTTCCCCGTCCAGGTCGGTGCTGGTATCGGGCTCCAATTCAATGCGGAATTGTTTGCCCTGGCAATAATAAATATTATCATTCTGCAGCAAGTGCCCCCGTAAAAAATTATAGAGAAGCTGGGTAGCTTGGTGCAGCGATACCGGTTTGATGGCCAGAAAATCCAGCAGCCCATCATTCATGTCGCTGGCTGGCATCAAACCTTGAAATCCTCCGGCGGTTCCGCCGTTTAAAACCAGAAAGAGCATGGCATCCATGGCTGCCTTTTGACCGTCTACCTCCATTTTTAAATGCATGGTTTGCACCTGGGGAATTTTCTCCAATGACTTGAGTATGTAGGCTCCCCGGCCCAGTACGTTTTTTAACCGGTATTGGACTTCATGGGCGGTATCGGTTAGAAGACCGGCGGCCGCCACATTGATGAAATAGCGCTCGTTTACCCTGCCCAGATCGATGTCCGTCAACTGACCAACGCTTAGCAATCTGCAATATTGCCGGCATTTAAGGGGGATGTTCAAGTGGGTGGCGACATCATTGGAAGTGCCGACCGGAAAGATTGCTACCGGTATTTTAATATCGGTTTTCATCAGTGCGTTAACCAGGCCGTGGATGGTTCCGTCTCCACCTGCAGCCACCAGGGTATGTATGTCTTCGGGATCGAGGCTTGCTAAATGCTGTTCAATATCGCTATTGCTGCTCACCCTGCGGGGCAGTACCTGAAGGTTAGCATCCTGTAAATTTTCGAAAACCTGGTCCAGGCGGTTTTTAAAACGCCCGCCACCGGCGACTGGATTGTAATACAAGACCACTTTTTGCAAGGTGCCCCTCCCTCCCCTTAAATTCAATAGTAACCGAGTCTGGCAGATTTGAAAAGCAAAGGCAGGGGCTGCTTCAACGCATTTTGAGCAAAACAATTCCCTGATTCTAGCGTCAAATCTAAAAGAACCAGTCTTATTATGAATACCATAGTTTACCATAAGAGGCAATAAGTTTAATTATAAGAGCCATCGTTCTTTTTAAGGAAGGGCTTAGAAATCTAAAGAAGTTGTGGTATATTGATTCTCAGGAATAAGGGGAGAGTGGAATATGGAGTTTCAGCTTTTCCCCACGGGTATTGTCGTGGGTTTTTGCATTGCTGCACCAGTTGGACCAATCGCCTTGCTTTGTATTCAACGAGGCCTGCGCTATGGGTTTAAAGCGGGTTTAATTACCGGGTTCGGAGCGGCAATGGCCGATGCGTTATACGCTGGATTAGCCGGTTGGGGGCTGGTCTGGCTTTCCTCATTTATCAACTACCGCCACACCGGGCTTCAAATGATAACCGGGGTGTTTTTCGTCATCATGGGGGTGCGCTCCTTGAGCACACGTCCTTATACTAATACCCAGGACCCGGGCACAGCCCAGCGGTGGGGTCTATTTGTCAGCAGCTTTTTCCTCACCCTGTCCAATCCCATGACCTTTCTGGCATTTGCCGCGGTTTTTGCTGGGTTGGGTTTATCAGCCGCCCATCACGGGCCTTCGGCATTAATGCTAATGGCCGGGGTGGCTGCCGGATCAGCCGGTTGGTGGCTGCTGCTCTGCACTCTGGTGCAGTTCTTTCACACCAGGCTCAATGAGAACCATATCCGCTACATCAACTGCCTGACCGGAGCCATCATCATGGTTATCGGAGTATACCTCTTTTTATATTCAAGCGGTTTGATCAGTTCAATTCTTCCCGTACAAGCCGGTCTATAGCCAGCGGGACCCCTTTATCGGGAGCCAATTCCAGGGTCAAGGCCGTAGCCGGGCAGTGGGAAACACACAGCCCACAACCCATACATTTTCCAAACTCAAAATCAGGCCGCTCCTCATTCCAGGCGATCGCCGCAAAGGGGCAAACGGTGCTGCACACGCCGCAGGCGCTGCATTCCTCTTCATCCAGCCGGGGCAGGTAGCCGGAATGGCTTAAACGCGGAGCCCCCCGATCAAAGCACTTCATTCCCAGACAGCAGCAGCTGCAGCAATTGCAGATACAGTAAAAACGGTTGTGCATGGCGTCTTTAAACCAGGCGGTGTGAATATGACCGCGCTCCTCTTCGCTTTTCAAAATATCCAGGGCTTCATCGAGGGCGATAAACCGCGCCCGGCCGGGCTGGTGCTCTACAGCAAAACTGGCAAACGGTTCACCCACCACCAGGCAAACATCGAGGGGCTGGCAGGCGTCCTTTTTTTGATCGCGGCAGGGGCAGCGCATCGCTACCAGGCTCCGGGGCTGTCCGAGAATAATATCCCGGGCCAGCGGGTAGGGGACTACGTACTCCAGGTTGCGCAGATCGACCGGCTTATTAAGGCTTACCAGTTTTACGGCATCGTTGCCGGTAAGGACTTTGCCGTGATAGCTGTCAGCCGATTCGGGGCGGCCGGGTTTCATAAACCAGGACCAGGTGGCCGGTTTGAGATACCAGTGGGGGCGGGAGCCGTAAATGTAGCCTTCCAACTTCTTGAAAAGGGACAGGGGGCTCAAACTCCAGAAAGCCCGGGTGGATTTCCTGGGTTTAAAGCCTCGCTCGAGCTTTATCCATACAATTGCTATTATAATAGCGGGTGTCAGTACTATTAGAAACCAGGGGTTCATTTTCACCTGTTCACTCCCTGAATCGCTTGGATATCAATTACCACGACCAGGCTTCCTTTTTTGATCGTTTATTATCTGATTTATGCGGTCACGGCCCGGGCCTCCTGAATAGTCCTGGGCCAGAATATCCATCGACAGGATATCGTAAAACCGGCCGTTGATAAAGCGGGCCTGCCTGAGGCAGCCGGCTTTCTTAAATCCGCATTTGGCGTAGCAGCGGCCAGCCCGCCGGTTGAATTCGTAGTGAATGAGGGATATGCTGTTCAAGTTCAAAATAAAAAACGCGTGATCGAGCAGCAGTCTTATGGCTTCCTGTCCATATCCCCGGCTGCGATAGTCGGACTCCCCGATCATGATGCCCAGCTCGCCGCGGCGGTTCACCCAGTCTACATTGATCAAACCACACCCGCCGATATGTTTGTCATCTTCTAAGAGACGTATGGAAAAATGAGGTTCACCTCTTTCCATGACCCCGGTAATAAACTGCTCTTCATTGATTCGGTTAAAAAGCTGGCCATTGGCCTGTAAATAGATAAAGGTGTCCGGGTCGTTTAGCCAGCGAATATAATTGGGAGCATCATCAATGTCCATAGGCGCCAAATATACCCTTTCTCCCATCAACCTTCGAGCCGGTTCCATAAGATTACCCCCTCTGCTGCCTTATTTAAAATCTTAAGAGTATATTATACCAGATTCAGGCAATTTTATCGGGCAGGGGGGCGATATAGACATATTTAATAGGGTGCAATTGATCGGTGAATTATAATCAAAAGATGCTCTGCCAAAATTTATAGATTGGACAAATCCAAATTCGATTTTCTATACTGATAGCATAGGGTCCAGGTCAGGGGGTAAGCAAGTGCCGGAATTACGCATCAGTGATCTTCAGGTTGGCGAGGCTATGACCAGGGAATATGGTGTTGTTCACCAGGATATGTTGATTTCAGAACTGGTTGATCTGATGCCGGGCCATCACTGGGAAGAGGTGATGGTTCTCGATGATGACGAACTATTTGCCGGGATGATTACCCGTGAACAGATCGTTCGCATAATATCACAGGGTCTGCCCCAGGATCGGCCGGTGAAAACTCTGTGCAGCAGCCATACCATCACCACCACCCCGCAAGATGAGCTGGTGGACGCGCGGGATGTCATGCGCAAGCGCAAAATCGGACGTTTGCCGGTACTCGACGCTCAAGGCCGGGTTGTAGGGGTGCTTACCGCCCGCGATGTATGCAACGGCTTTTCCTCCAAGCTGGAAATGCTGGGGGAGCACATGTATGCGGTGATGGAAAACATCTCCGAAGCCATCCAGGTCATAGACTGTGAAGGGGTGGTCAATTTTTGGAACCGCGGCGCAGAAGAGCTTTTTGGCATAAAAGCCCGTGACATAGTAGGGCGCAACCTGGCCGAGTTTATGCCGGACGACCTGCCCCTCAAGGTAATATCGACCATGGAGCCCTGTCAAAATATAGTGACGGAAGTGAAAGAGGGGTTTTATATCCGCCGCAACGCCGTTCCAGTAGTTTTCTCGAGCGGTGAGATGGTGGGCGCGGTATGCACCAGCCAGGATGTCAGCCAGATCATGAACCTGATTAAAAAATTGGATAAAGCAAAATTCCGGGTTCGTCACCTGGAACGTCTGGCCTGCGTTCAGGAAAGTGATGACGAGCTCTTCTATACAGTCAATCCGGATACGCTGAAGATATTGCAGCAGGCCCGCCGGGTGGCGGCTGCCGATGCTACTGTACTTATTATGGGCGAAAGCGGCACCGGCAAAGAACTGATGGCTAATGTCATATACCGGGAAAGCAAGCGGGCCAACAAGCCTTTTATAGAAATAAACTGCGGGGCCATTCCGGAAGCTCTTTTCGAAAGTGAAATGTTCGGCTACGAAGCCGGGTCTTTTACCGGAGCCCTGAAAAGCGGCAAACCGGGGAAATTTGAACTGGCCCGGGGTGGAACCTTGTTTTTAGATGAGGTGGGGGAGCTCCCTTACGAGATGCAGAGCAAGCTCCTGCGGGTTTTGCAGGAAAAGACCTTTTACCGGGTGGGGGGCACGGTCCCGGTCAAGAGCAATGTCCGGGTTATTGCCGCTTCCAACCAGCCCATGGAGCGCCTGGTGGAAGAAAACCGCTTCCGGCGTGATCTATATTACCGCCTGAGCGTGGTAGTGCTGGAAATTCCCCCCTTGCGTGAACGCCGCGACGATATATCCGGCCTTACCCGGCTGTTTGTAACCAGGCTTTCTCGTGAATATGGAAGGGAAGTTGAGGGAATAGAACCTCAGGTTCTGGATATTCTGTCAGCTTACAGCTGGCCGGGAAACGTAAGGCAACTGCGCAATCTCCTGGAGAGTGTTTTTATTCTTATGGACGGAAACGCGATTACCATGGAATCGTTGGAGGAAGCCGGGGTTTTGGATATGCTGCGCGGGACCGCCCGGGGATCTGCCGGTGTAAGCGGAGTTGTATCTGCATCTTCCGGCGTTCAAACAGTGGGCAGCCTGGATGAAATGCTGGGCACCCATGAAAAAGAAGCCATCCTGGAAGCTTTGAAAGCAGCCCGTTTCAACAAGGCCCAGGCTGCTCAAATACTGGGTATTCCCCGCAGCACTCTTTATTATAAAATGAAGGCCCTGGGGATACCGGTTGGGGAGAAGATGACCCTGACCTGATGGTTTTAAAAAACTGAATATAATCGCTGCAACGAAAGTGTCAGTTTGTTGGACAGAATCTTGCCGGAAAACTGACACTTTTTCTTTTCTGACAGTTGAGGAAAAATACTCGAAACCAGTTTTTATGGGGATTAATAAGTTGGCACGCTTATTGCTTATAAAAATAATGAGTGGGTAAGAGGCCCCATAGAAAGGAGAAATGCCAGATGGCTAAAGAAGGCTCAGACAAATGGGATGAGCAGCTGTACCAGAAGGTGGACCGCTATGGGCTGGTAAGTAATCTTGAACAGTGCTTGCAGTGCGGCAAGTGCACCGGCAATTGTCCGGTGGCAGCCATAACGCCGTCCTACAATCCACGGGCTATCATAAACGATATTCTGGCCGGCAGCACTGAACGGCTGCTGGACAGTGAAGAGATCTGGCGTTGCATGTGGTGCGCCAACTGCTATCGCGTTTGCCCGGTGGATATCAACTATCCGTTTTTGATTATGCAGCTGCGCTATATGGTTCTGGAAAAGGGCTATGGGCTTAAATACGTTCTTCCCATTAATAAATTCGCTTTTCGTGCTCTGGAGGAAGGCTTGACTTTTGTGCCAGGTCAAAAAGGCAAGGAAAAGATTATGCGCCTGCGTTCCGGGGTAGACGCCGCTCCCTGGCCGGAAGTATCGGATAGGGCCAAGGCGGAAATGGCCGAAATTTTTGCCCAGACCGGAGCCCGTAAGTGGATGGAAGATCTGGAGAAAGAAGAAGAGAAGCCCGTTCGCATGAGCTATCGGGAGGGGAGAATCATCCATGAAGGAAGCTAGAGTAATCAGTCCTGAAAAAAGGATACCGGAGGTTCCCGAAAAACTATTTCTGTTCCGCAGTTGTACGGGAAGTATGGAATACCCGGGTACCGAACAGGCTGTAAAATTTGTTTTGGACAAGCTGGGAGTTCAAGTAGTGATGGATGCAGACCAGACCTGTTGCTCCGGCTACATTTTGACCTGCTCCGGATATACTCCTGAGGCTTCCCTGGCGGTTACAGCCCGCAACCTGGCGTTGGTTGAGCAGAAGTACAATCTGGATACCTACGTTTTTTGCAATGGTTGTTTTGGCTATAACAAAGAGCTGGCCCATCTTTTGAACCATGTTCCAGCTCTGAAAGAGCAGGCCAACCAGTTGATAGGGCAGTGGGGCTACAATTACCAGGGAAAAACCAATATATATCATGTACAGGAGCTATACTATCGTCTCTTAGACAGAATAAAGGCGCAGGTGATACGGCCTTTAAACGGCTTGCGGGTTGGGGTCCACTACGGATGCCACTACCTGGCTCAGCAGTATGGAATATTAGACGAGGGAGACCTTCCTACTTTCCATGAAGAGATAATTGAGGCACTGGGGGGCACGCCGGTTTTCTATAAGGAAAGAAGAATGTGCTGCGGCTACGCTGTGGGTCGTGGTTTTACCCACAAGGAGAGCGTGGTTCAGCCCCACCTGGGCCGGAAATTTGACAGCGCCAAAGAAGAGGGTGTGCAGTTGATGACCACGGTCTGTCCGGGATGCAACACCGCTCTGGATCGGGAGCAGCCCCAGCTGGCCAAAAGGGGGTTTGGCCCCTACAATATACCGGTTATCGATCTGGCCCAGCTTATTGCACTGGCCCTGGGTGCTCCGGTATCCAAACTGGGGTTTAACGCAAATACGGTACCGTTAGACGGAGTACTCGATATAATCGGCGTGGGAAAGGAGAGTAAACAATGAGTGATAGAGCACAGAAAACCGCACTGGTTATAGGGGGCGGCATAGCCGGGCTGGAGGCTGCGCTAACCATTACCGGGGCCGGGCATCAGGTGGTGCTGGTGGAAAAAAGCCCGCAATTGGGAGGCACCACCCGCGAACTGTACAGCAGCTTCCCCCATTGGGAAAACCCGGCTGAACTGCTGCAGGGCAAAATTGATGAAGTGCAAAAGGCCGGTGTGCAGCTAAGAATCGGTTTTGAGGTAATATCAAGCCAAAAGCAAGGAGATATCTACCAGGTGGTCCTGGAAGGACCCGAACAAAAACGGGAGGAGCTTGTGGCCGACGCGGTGGTGGTGGCCACCGGCTTTGAACTCTTCGACGTATCAGCTTATGGTGAGTACGGCTACGGATCTTACCCGGGCGTGGTTAACACCTTGGAGTTTGAGTCCCGCCTGCGGGAGTGGGCCAAAGGTGAAAGTAAAGAAGCGCCTCCCAAGACCGTGGCTTTTATAAAATGCGTCGGCAGCCGGGACCGCTCCAAGGGCTATCCCTACTGCTCCAAGATATGCTGCATGATAACCGCCAAGCAGGCCGGGCTGGTCAAGGAGATTTGGCCCGACGCAAGGTGCCACGTATTTTATATGGATTACCGGGCGGCCGGTAAAGGATATGAAGAATTCGTGCGCTCAGTCATTGAAGAGAAACATGTAAGGTACACTAGAGGCCGCCCGGCTAAAATCCTTCCTGAGGATGGCCGCCTCTTGATCCGCACCGAAGACACCCTGATGGGTGTGCCGGTGGAGATACGAGCGGATATGGTAGTTCTGGCCGCGGCCATGCAGCCGGGCCGGGGCACCGTGGAGATGAGCCGTATATTTGCTTTGAACACTGACGAGTATGGATTCCTGGAGCCGGTAAGCGGCCAGGCGGCCCGGGTTGGCGAGCGGGTCTTTGCCGCCGGCGGCTGCATCTTTCCGGTGGAAAACCAGGGGGCATTGCAGCAGGGCGCGGCAGCCGGAGCCGGTGTGGTTGCGCTCTTTAACCAGGCCAGATAAGGAGGGAGCCCATGTCTGACACCATGCAAAAACCGGTGGCCAGCTTCTTCCCGGCTATAAGGCTGGATGAAGTAGATGGTGCACTGGCCAAAGAGATAAAAGAGGAATGCGGAGTGGATGTGGAGCTTTGCCTGGAATGCGGAAAATGTTCGGGCGGTTGTTCCAACGGCCATATTTTCGATTACACTCCTCGAAAAATTGTGCAGTTGATCAAGCTGGGCGAAAAACAGCGCCTCTTACACATGGATGCCCTGTGGACCTGTGTTTCCTGTCAGCTTTGCTGGGACCGCTGTCCTTCGGAGATCAATGTGGCTCGGGTGATGGATTATTTGAGAGAGCAGACCTACCGGGAAAATGTATCGCCCACCCGCAAAGAAGTAGCTCTGTTCCACGAATTGATGCTGGGATCGGTGGAGAGGATCGGCCGGGTAGCCGAAACCCGATTGGTTTTGGAGTTCAATTTCAAAACCAAACAATATACCAAGGATACCGACCTTGGGCCAAAAATGTTTTTTAAAGGCAAATTAAATCCTTTTAGTTCAGGCATAAAGAAGATAGAAGAGGTCAGACAGATATTTCGGAAAAACCCGCTGAGGAAGGAGGTTTAGCTGTGAACGTAGCATATTTTCCAGGATGTTCCCAGCACGGCCTGGCCAAAGAAAATGATATCTCCAGCCGGGTAGTATGCCAACACCTGGGTATAAATCTTCAGGAAATTGAGGATTGGAACTGCTGCGGAGCCACTGCCGCCCACAGCTTGAATCATCTTCTGGCCATCGGCCTCTCGGCCCGCAATCTCAGCCAGGTCAGGGATATGGGCCTTAAAAATGTAACCACTCCCTGTGCCGGGTGTTTCAACCGTTTAAAAACGGCTTCATATGAAATGAAGAATAATCAAATAATTGCTGAAAAGGTGCAAAAAATAATTGGAAGGCCTGCTCCTCATGAACCTGAAGTAAAAAGCCTTTTGCAGCTGATAAGTGAAGAAATCGGCGAAGGGGTAAAACAAAAAGTCGTCAAGCCCTTGAACGGGCTGAAATTGGCCGCTTATTACGGATGTTTGCTGACCCGGCCCAAAAAAATAAGCGCGTTTGACGATCCGGATCAGCCGGTTTCTATGGATAACCTGATGCAGGCCATAGGTGCTGAAACTATTTCCTGGGGATACAAAACCGAATGCTGCGGGGGAGGATATGCCGCTTCCCAAACCAGTATCGTATATGATCTCGGTGGCCAGGTGCTGGCGTCTGCCCTGGAGGGAGGAGCCCAGGCTGTTGTTGTGGCCTGCCCCATGTGCCAGGCTAACCTGGACACCCGTCAGGAGGCGATCTGTAAGAGCAAGGGAGAGACCCGCCGGCTTCCCATCATTTATTTTACCCAGTTGATGGGGATTGCTTTCGGTTACTCGCCCGCTGAATTGGGCATGAAGAGGTTGTTAAACAGCCCTTATCCCTTGCTTAAGAGAAAAAATTTGATATGAAATAAGTTTTTGGTCGTTGTTCAGGGAAAAATATGCCAAAACGGGAGGTGAAAAAAAAGACCGCCGTGCAAAGGTAAGCACAAACAGTCCCACTACAAAATAAACCATCCCTATTCTACCATGGCCCAAGATTATAGAAAAGTGGTGTTCATTGGTAGAAGCATCGACCCTTTAAGAAATCTGATAAGGAGGATAAGTCATGAGAAATAAGCTTATTTCTATGGAAGAGGCCGTTAAACAGTATACCTGGGACGGCATGACCTTCGCTCATGGCGGCGCTTTGCCGGTTGGATCGGACTGCATTGCCTTTTTCCGGGAAATGGTTCGCCAGGGCGTAAAAGATATCAACTGCATTTCCAACTGCAACACCCAGGGGAGCAACCTGCTGGCGGCCGCCGGACAGATGAAACGCATGGAAGTGGGTTTCTCGGGCCTGGAGGTGTACGGTTTTGCCAATGGCCTGAAAAGAATGGTTGAAACTGGCAAGACCATTTTGGAGGACTATTCCAACGGCGCTATCCCCCTGCGCTTGCTGGGCGGAGCCCTGGGATGGCCTTTTGTTCCCACTTTTATGAACACCGGCGGCGACCAGCAGTGGTGTTCGGCCGACGACCCGGAAAGCTATCCCAATACTAAAAAGATTCCCGAAATCACTGACCCCTTTACGGGCAAGAAAATGGGGGCCTTCAAGAGCATCGTTCCTGATGTGGCAGCAATTCATGTAACCATGGCTGATATTTATGGCAATGCCATAATGCTGGGCACCGAATGGAGCCGGTTTGAACTGTCCCGCGCCGCTAGGAAGGTAGTTCTGCAGGCCGACTATATAGTAGACACCGACTGCATGCGGCAGTTCCCCAATCTGGTCAGAATTCCCGATTTGTGTGTTGACGCTGTGGTTTACTGGCCCATGGGTGTCTGGCCGGCCTGTTCCACCGGAGTCTATGACAGCGATGAGGAGCATATGTTCATGATGAACAGCATGTTTAAAACCGAGGAAGGCACCAAAGAATATATTGAAAAATTCGTAAACAGCTACAAAACCCCCGAAGATTTCCAAAATATAATCGGGGCCGAAAAAGTTAAAGCCCTAACCAATACCGCCACCGCCTTTCTGATGGATCCCTATAGAAAATGGATTAAAACCGAACAGGAAATCAAACAACTGATGGAGAGGAGGTAGGAACATGGATTACTCGAAAAATGAAATGATGGCAATTGCTACTGGAAGAGAATTTAAGGACGGAGAACTGGCCATATTTGGGGTAGGACTTAGCATGTTGGCCGGCTTCTTTGCTCAGCGCAACCATGCTCCCAACCTTATTGCCTTCACCGAGGGCGGCGTCTACGGTTCCACTCCGGTGGGAGGACTGCCCTGGGGTATTGAGGACAATCGTATTTCCGCCAATGCCACCAGCTTTACCAACGCCATAGACGCCCTGGGCATGCTGGTAGCTTCCGGACGGGTAGACAACGCGGTAATCGGTGCGGCCCAGATTGACAAATACGGCAATGTAAATACCACCGGCATCTGGACGGAAGGAACCCAACCCTGGAAGGTGGGAAAATACACCCTGCCCAAGGTGCGGCTAAACGGAAGCGGTGGTGCCAACGAAATCGCGGTTGGAGCCAAGAAGTATTTGATCATGGCAGCTCACGAAAAGAAAAGATTTGCTGATAAAGTTGACTATATTTCTTCTCCCGGCTACATTACCGGAGGCAATGCCAGAGAGAAATACGGATTCCCCGGGGGCGGCCCGTCGGCCATTATAACCAACCTGGGCATTTTGCGCCCCGACCCGCAGACCAAAGAGTTCTATCTGGATGCTTATTTTACCTTTTCTTCGGTTGAAGAGATCATTGCCAACACCGGCTGGGAACTCAAAGTATCGCCCAATGTAAAAGCAGTTCCCGAACCGACCCAGCAGGAGTTGGACAATCTGCGTGCAGTGGACGTAACCGGTTCCCTGCGTAAAAAATAACCATCAGAGGGTGGCGCCGGGGCTGGCAACAGTCCCTTCCCGGCTGCCCGATTAACCGAAATGAAGGGAGAGTCTGAAGCAATGAACATGTTGAATAACATGCATGATCTATCGCCGGAAGCTGTAAAAAAGACCATGTCCTATCGCTATGTAGCGCTTTTGGCCATAGCTCTCGCCTATTTCTTTGTGTATTTTCACCGCGTTTCGCCATCGGTTATGGCGAGTGATCTGACGGCTGCTTTCGGAATAGGAGCTTCAGCACTGGGGCTGTTTGGCTCGATGTACTTCTGGGCTTATGCCGCTGGCCAGCTTCCGGCCGGCATTCTGGCTGACCGGATTGGCGCCCGGTTGACTATGGCAATATTCGTAGCTGTAGCCGGACTTGGGGCCTTGGTTTTCGCCTATGCCGGCAGCTTTAACACTGCCTTGGCCGGCCGGTTTTTAGTGGGATTCGGGGTTGGTTTTGTCTATGTACCTGCTATGCGCTTTTTGGCAGACTGGTTTAGGTCCAACGAATTCGCCACTTACTCCGGGGCTTTGCTGGCAATCGGCAACATCGGCGCCCTGGCGGCAGCCGCACCTTTGGTGGCTTTGATATCAGCCATAGGTTGGAGGAGCTCCATGAGTCTGGTGGGCTTTGTCTCAATAGTCATAGCTATACTGGCCTACGTGCTCATCAGAAACAAGCCCACCGAGATCGGCGGTGCCACCCCGGCTCAGATGGAAGGCCGCGAGGAAACCAAAGCATCTTCGAGCTTTTCAATTGGCCAGGCCATAGCCATGAGCACCAAAAGCTGGAATGTTTGGACCATTATCATCATTTTCTTTGTATGGTATGGAACCATCATGGCATTTCAGGGCCTTTGGGCCAGCCCCTGGTTGATCAACGCCTACGGAATGACCAAAGCTCAGGCGGCTTCCATTATCAGCTTGATCCCGCTTGGGATGATATTTGGCTGTCCTCTATCCGGAATCTTTGCTGATAAGGTCTTTAAATCAAGATTCAAAGTCATTCTGATTGGGGTTATCCTGAGCATCGTCATGTGGATTCCCCTGGTATTTATGGTTAACACCCTTTCACCGGGGTTTATCAAAGTTCTGATGTTTTTGTATGGCTTCTTTAACGGCTTCTTTGTGGTGCTCTATGCCAACCTCAAGGAAAATGTGGAGCCGGCTGTACAGGGAACCGCTACCGGATTTTTAAACGTCTTCGTATTTGTGGGCGGCGCAGTGTTCCAGAATATTACGTCTGCGATTATCGCCAAGGCTCCGGTGGTTAATAAAGTTATTGCTGCTTCTGGTTTTAAATCAGCGTTTATGTTCTGTTTAATCGCTCTAGCCGTTTCAGTCGCAGTATTTTTAACCCAGAAGCGCCCAGCTAAAAAATAAAATTTCTTTTCAAAACTATCTTAAATATAGAGGAGGTATTACCATGCGCGACAAGCTTACAACCCTGTCGAAGGCAGCCGACCTTATTAAGGACGGCATGCTGCTGGCGGTAGGGGGGAATGCGATGCACCGCAATCCTGCGCTGTTTTCCCTGGAGCTCACCAGGAAGCCAGTCAAAGACCTCAAGGTGAGCGGAGCGGCACCCGGCATCGCGGCGGATATTCTCATGGCTACCGGGCAGGCCGACACAGCCTATTTCGGTTTCTTTGGCCTGGAGAACGAAGCAGGCCTGGCACCCGGAATGCGCAAAGCTATGGAAGGAGACGGGAAGGGCCGGGCAGTTGAAGGCTCTTGAACGGCCATGATAAATGCTTTCCGTGCGGGAGCATACGGCGTACCTTTCCTCCCGGTAGGAGGAATGTGGGGCAGCGATCTGGTTGGCATTCGCCCCGAGTTTTTCCAGGTTATGAAGAGCCCCTTTAATGGCGAGGAAGTTGTAGTAGTAAAGGCCCTGGTCCCTGACTATGCCATTATTCATGTGCAGGAAGCCGATATTTATGGAAATGCCCGCATCCTGGGACCCAGCTATCAGGATGCCCTGCTGGCCCGGGCGGCCAAAAAGGCCATAATAACCACCGAGCGTATTGTGGGGACCTATCGCATGCAGGAAGAACCCAAGCTGACTTCTATACCGCACTTCCTGGTGGAAGCAGTAGTTGAGCTCCCTGGTGGAGCGAAACCGGGCATCTGCTTCCCGGAATACGTCAAGGTGGACTGGGACGATCATAAAGCCTACCAGAAGGCGGTAAAAGCCGGAGACGTAAAAGCATTTGCAGATAAAATGCTGGAAGGGAGGGCTTAAAATGGAATACGGCAAAGACTACGGCAAGCCGGAAATGATGGCTGTCGCCATAATCCGTGAAATCAGGGAAGGCGACGTGGTATTCCATGGTCTGGCTTCTTCCACCCCCATGGTGGCTATGAAAGCTGCCAAAGCCCTGGGGAAAGAATTCACCTACGTTACCTTGAGCGATGGTGTCGACCATGACTGGGCCGCACCGCCCACCGTGGCTTCCACGCTAACCACCAACACCTACATCGGTTCGGTAGCTACTTTTGGATTGGATGAAATTTTCGACCTGTATTGTTCCGGTAAAGGAGATATCGCGTTTCTTTCCTGTCTGCAGATGGACAAGGAAGGACGCATCGCCATGTCCTATCTGGGCGGGGACTATGAACACCCGAAACTGAGAGGCCCCGGGGGAGCGGGCAGCGCTACTTTGACCCCGGTCACCCCGCGGACCATAATCTGGAAAACGGTTCACGACAAGAAGACCTTTATAGAACACGTGGACTTCGCCACTACCAAACCGGCTTTTGACAAACCGTTTACAGTTATAACACCGTTATGTATCTTCAGAAAGCCCAAAGGAGAAAAGTATCTGAAGCTCGATGCCATCTTCCCTTATACTACCCTGGAAGAAGTTAAGGAAAATACGGGTTGGGCAATCGATGAGACCGATGTGACGGTAATGGATCCGCCCAGTGCCCAGGAGTTGGCGGCCATCAGACAGGTAGATGTGAACAATATACTGGGATTCGAATTTAAATAGACTGCGTTATGAAAAAAAGCATCTTTTGCCCACAACATTGCGATCTTTAAACTCTCCTTTTCTATAATTAGCCCGGGGGAAAGCCCGCTTCAAGCAGAGCTTTCCCCTGGGGTAGATTTAGAGCGGCACCCTAAGTGGCGCTCTTTTTTACTAGCTTTTTTATATGACTTTAAGGTTAAATATTAAGAAAGGAGAATGAAAGGAGAGCTGCCCTTGCCCAAAACCGTATTTAGCAATACCAACCTGTGGCTTAAAATCATTATCAGCCCTATGCTGCTTCTTCTCACCAGTTTCTTTTTCAGCGGACAGATTAAGTTTTCGATTGAATACTTTCCAATTATAATCGGGCTCGTTTTTGCCCTTCTGGCAGGACTACTGGAAAAGAAATTTTACCAGAAGGATAAAATAACCAGACTGACGATTATTGACTTTTTTACAGCCTTTAGTTTGGTCTACCTGGCAGGCATGGGATTGTCCCTCCTGGATAAGGCAAGTATAAGCCCATATGGTGCCTTGATATATGCAGCGGCTCAGGCCGTCTTCGAGCATCTTCATCATCTTTGGATGCGGCCTCGCAAAAAGAAATGGCGCAAAGAAAAACGTCGAAAATGATAAAAACCAGTTCAAAAACTATGGCGGGGCAACGGCTTTTACACCGTTGTCCCGCCCGGGTACAACGTCCCGTATATTATGCACATAATTTTGGCGGATTTTTCCGAATTACTGCGTTGTCGTCAATCGCAATACGTCCAGTATTACTCATTCCTCCGCCTTGTACTTCGATAAAATCCGCTCCAACTTATATACATAATATACGGAACGTTGTACCAGCAGTTGGCCGCCCAGCTTCCTTTGCGATAGTTCGCTATCTGAGGATTTTAATGTTCAATGCCTTGATAGCAAACGTGACCGTATCGCCTATTGCATACCCCAGGTCTTCAAATTTCTCCAACGGCAGCATGGATGTCATAAAGCTGTTTCCGGCTTGTATGGTGACCAGGGCCATGTAATCGCCCTTTTCGATGTTGACCACCGGGCCGGAAACCCAGTTAATCAACCCTCTGTTGCCCGGTTGATTGGAGGTGCCCACTCCCACTATCCGATCAACTTCACCGTTGTCGCAGATAGTCGGGTTGGAAGCGCAATAGCTGCTGGTAAAACATGTTGTGCAGTCTTCTTGACCCTCAGGTTTTCTCCAGTTAAAGCCTTCCTTGTAGGCAATACATTCCTGTTCTGTTGTCGTGCAATATCCATATACTTCACAAATTCTGCATTGTTCGGGAATCACAGTTCCTCTACCTCCTATAAATCGTATAATGTCTTAAGCTGCAGCATCTGCAATAATTGAGAAAATTTGGCCTGAGGATGCGAGCTGTTCGGGAACTGCTACTCTTCCTCCATAGTACAATATTCAGTCAATGGCTATAATGAATAAGGAATATTTGTCAAGGTAATATTAGCCAACCAATTTCTTGATCCCGAATTTTTGCCTGTTAATAAGCATATTTGCCGACCGCCGACCAACCTGTTAAAATAAAAAGACACAGGTTAGCCTGGATAGACAATGGAGGTAAAGTAAATACTATGGAGTTGGAACGGTGCATTAATTTTGTCCTGACCAAAGCCCAACAATCTGTCCAGCAGATTTTTAAAGCCCGGCTCGCCCCATACGGCGTGACACCCGGCCAGTACGCAGTACTAGCATGCTTATGGAATGGGGATGGCAAAACTGCCAGGCAGCTGGCTGACATGCTGTCCCTGGACGGTTCAACCATGACCGGAATTCTTGACCGGATTGAACATAAAGGACTCATTGAAAAACAGGTCGATCCTAAAGACCGCCGGGCTATGCGGGTAATGCTTACCGATGCCGGCCGCCAGTTGGAGGGCCCTTTAAACCAGGTGATACTCGACGCCAACGTAGAAGCTCTGTCCAATCTGCCCCAGCCGGAAGGTGAATCTTTGAAAGAACTTTTGCTTAAACTAAACCCGGGTTCATAAGAGCGCGGGTTTTTTATAGGCAATATTTGCCGTGCGAAAACCTACTTCGAAAGTGAGGTGAATAAGGTAGTAGACCCCGATATAGTTGTACCAGGCCATCATGAGAACCATCACACCACTTAAACCCTTTCAACAGTAGTCAAATGCAGAAAAATAGACAACCTCGACAAATTACTTGGTATACAAATTAATGGTTGACAGACTATTTCTGTCCCATTAGAATTCAAGGAAACAGGATCAGGGCGCACTATGATTTAAGAGAGGGAAGGAGAGGTAACATGGATTTTAAACTGAGTGAAGAACAGGAACTGGTCAGGCAAAACATGAGGGAGTTTGCCCAGACCTACGTTGATCCCATCGCAGCGGAAATCGATGAGAACAGCCGCTACCCGGAGGAGGTAATCAAGAAGCTGGGAGCCATGGGTTGGATGGGTATGCCTTATCCGGCGGAATACCAAGGAGCAGGAACTGATTACCTTACTTATGCAGTGGCCGTTGAAGAGTTGTCCCGCTCCTGTGCAGCGACCGGGTTTACCATGTCGGTGCATACCGGTCTGGCCGCCGGACCGATATTCTATTTCGGCAATGAAGAGCAGAAAAAGAAATACCTCACCCCTCTGTGCAACGGCGGGGCCCTGGGAGCTTTTGCGCTTACCGAGCCCGGAGCGGGAACTGATGTCGGCGCGGCGACCACGATGATCACCAAAGACGGCGATGATTATATCATCAACGGAACCAAGACTTTTACCTCCAACGGGCCCAATGGAGACATCTATGTTGTCTTTGGTTGGACCAACAAGGAAGCGGGCGGGCCGAAAGGCATGAGCGCTTTCATAGTGCCCAAGGGAACTCCTGGAATGAGCGTCGGTGGACACTTCAAGAAGATGGGCATCCGCGCCTCCCAGACTTCTGAAATGGTTTTTAAAGACTGCCGGGTTCCCAAAGAGAACCTTCTGGGACAGGAAGGTATGGGCCTTAAGATCGCCATGGGCAGCTTTGACAATGGCCGCATAGGGATTGCCGCCCAGGCGGTGGGAATCGCCCAGGCCGCCCTGGATGAATCGATAAGCTACGCCAAACAGAGGGTCCAGTTCGGCAAACCGATCAGCAAGAACCAGGCCATCCAGTGGATGATAGCGGACATGGCCACTGAAGTTCAGGCTGGACGCTTTATGTACATGTATGCCGCCTGGTTAAAGGATCAGGGGCTGCCTTATACCAAGGAAGCGTCCATGGCCAAGGTATGGTGCGCCGAAATGTGCTCCAAACATGCCGCCAAGGCGGTGCAGATTCACGGGGGTTATGGCTACTGCAAAGGTTTTAAAGTTGAACGCTTGATGCGGGATGCCAAGATTACCGAAATTTACGAGGGCACATCGGAAGCACAGAGAATGGTTATTGCCGGCAATGTGCTCCGCTAGCCGGTGACAGCCGGTTAGACTTATGAAGCAGTAATTGAGGGGTGATATAAAAGTGCCCAACATTCTGTGCTGTTATAAATGGGTAATCGATGAAGCCTACATCAGAACCGGCCCTGCACAGGCCCTCGATATGAGCGTAGTCGATTACAAGATCAGTGACTATGATAAGAATGCCATCGAAGAAGCCATGCTGCTGCAGGAAAAGTTCGGCGGCAGTGTGGCGGCTATTACTATAGGCCGTCCAGATGACACCAAGGGCTTAAAAGACGCGTTGTCCAGGGGGCCCCAGAAGGCCTATTTCGTAAACGACCCGTCTTTTGAAAATTTGGAGCCCGCCCAAACCGCAGCTATTCTGGCTGACGCCATAACCGGCCGCATTGAGTATGACTTGATTCTCTGCGGTGAAGGCTCCAGCGATCTGTATGCTCAGCAGGTTGGGCCCCGCCTGGCAGAAAAGCTTGGTATCCCCTGCATCAGCTATGCGGTTTCCATCAATATTGAAGGAAGCCGGATCAAGGTAGAGCGCAAGACTGAAGAAGGGCTGGAAGTGGCGGCCGCGCCGTTGCCGGTTTTGGTCACAGTAGCCCCGGATATCAATACACCGCGTATTCCGGGATTGAGAGACACCCTGGCCGCCTCCAAAAAGCCGGTGGAGGAGATCGGGCTGACCGATCTCCCGGGCCCATATGAGGCCCGAGTTCAGACGGTTGGCATAAAAGCCGCCAGCCTGACGCGCAACGGGCAGAAATTCAGCGCCGATAAAGCTGGGGTAAAAGCCCTGGTAGAAGCACTGCAAAAGGATGGGGCTCTGTAGGAGGGATAGATATGGCGGGAGTCTGGATACTGGCGGAATATATAGAGCAGAGTAAAGAACTTCTCAATGTGGGAAGGGAGCTGGCCGGACAGGTCGGAGTGGAGCTGGCCGCCTGGACCTGGAGCGCTGATTGGGCCGACGAGTGTTTAGCCCATGGGGCGGACGAAGTCTTTCTTTTGCCCCCTTTAAGCGCGGATCAGGGTCTTGATGCGTATATTCCGATAATAGCGGAAAAGGCTAGGACAATAATGCCGGAGGTTATTTTGGTGAGCTCAACGCTCAGAGGCAAGGAATTGGCAGCGCGGCTGGCAGGACGACTGGATGCCGGAATGGCCAGCGAATGCCAGGGACTGCGTTGGGATGGGGAAAAGAATTCCTTGTTGGCTGAGCGTTTGCTGTATGGCGGTGCCGGGGTGCAGACAGTAAGCTGTCTGGGACGTCCACAGATAGCTACGGTTCCCCCGCGCACCTATGAAGTAGCCTCCCGGAGTGAAGCAAAGGGAGGACGGCTGACCGAGATTTCGGGACAGCCTTCATCCCCGGTGGTGATCCTGGAACACAAAAGCCGGGAGCACCAGACGCAGGATATAACCAGGGCGAAAGCCGTGGTCTGTGTAGGCCGGGGGATGGAAAACCAACAAGATTTAGAGAAAGCCCGGGAACTAGCCGGGTTAATTGGGGGGGAGGTCGGGTGTACTCGTCCAATAGCTGAAGAAATGCATTGGATGCCCGAGGACACCTGCATCGGATTATCAGGCAAGATCATTAAACCGGACCTTTATATAGGACTGGGAGTATCGGGGCAGATCCAACATCTGATTGGAACCCGGGACGCTAGAATCGTTTGCGCTGTCAACACTGACGAGAACGCGCCCATATTTGCCGGAGCTGATTACGGCATAGTAGGCGATATCAATGAGATACTGCCAATGATCCTAGAAGAAATAGGAGCGGTAAAGAAATAAACAGGTCGGATATAAGCCGGGGCCAGCCCCGGTTTTTTTATGGTGAAATTACAGACTGGTAATGATCCCGGTAAGGAGCTCAACCAACTCTGGCTCGAATCGAGTGCCGGAATAGCGCTTGAGCTCGGCTATAGCTTGTTCACGAGACAGGGCCTGCCGGTAGGGCCTTTCCGAAGTCATGGCGTCATAGGCATCAATTATGGCAATAATCCGGCACTCCAGTGGAATTTCTTGGCCTTTTAATCCCAGGGGATATCCTTGGCCGTTCCACCACTCGTGATGTTTTAAAATCAGTTCCGCCACTGGCTGGAGATCGGCGGCCGCCCGTGCTATGCGGTAGCCGATTTCACTATGGCGTTTCATGACATCGTATTCTTCGGGAGTAAGCGGTCCGGGTTTAAACAGAATGGCATCGGGTATGCCCACCTTGCCGATGTCATGAAAGCGTGTAAACAGAAGCAGATCGTTGAGCTGGCTGTGGGAGAGCTCCAGGGCTTTACCCATTTGAAGAGTCAGCTTTTCCATTCTTTCAACATGGCCGCCGGTTATGAAGTCACGTTCCTGAAGCGCCTGCATAAGGCTGGAAATCAGGCCGCTATGGCCGCTCTGCTGGCTGTGCAGCTTTTCCCGGTACATATTGTTGTCAGCCTCCCGGAAGAGATCAGCCATGCTGAGGGTTGCGTCATGGCGCAGGGCAAAACCGATGGATATAGCCAGGGGAAGGTCGGGAGCAATGCGGCAGTGTTCAGCAACTTCTTTTTTAATACGAGCATATACTGATTCAACCTGGGGGCGGCTGCAGCATTTAAAGAGCAGGGCAAATTCATCGCCCCCAATGCGTGCTTTGGTTGTATCGTCCGAACAGCTGTCTCTAATAATCTGGGCGGCTTTGAGCAGGAGGGCATCACCGGTCTTATGCCCCAGCGTATCATTGATAAATTTAAGGCCGTCCAGATCGCAGATCATCATAGCAACGGGAAGGCTTTCCGGACCTTCCAGGGACAGCATCTCCTGTTCAAAGTAAGTCCGGTTATATAAACCGGTCAGAGAATCGTGCAGGCTGATAAAGTGAATTTGTTCCTCGGCCTCTTTGCGAAGGGTAACATCACGAGCAACCAGTACGACCCCCGTACATTCATCTTTTTCATTCATTAAGGGGTTGACCACCGTTTCCATCCACAACAGGGGGCCTTCAGCCGGCTGGCAGCGGAATTCGGCATAAACCGGGGAACCGGTCATGAAGACCTGCTTAAGGGTTTCTTGTATTATCTCGCTATCGGCGGGATATATGACTGATGAAAAGCGTTTGCCAATAGGGTCAAACCCTATTGAACCAAGAACCTTGCGATAAGAAGGGCTCAGATATTCAAAGCGACCCTCAAGATCAACCTGGGCTATGATATCCAGCATATTATCGGTTATACGCCGAAACCGCCTATCGCTTTCAACCAATTGTTGATGGGATTGCTCCAGGTCCTGAAGCATGCGGTTGATGGAAGTGGTCAAAACCCCCAGTTCATCGCTGCCCATTTCCTTCAAACGAAAGCCGAATCCGCGGTCGCCTATGTTATTTACATCCCGGCTCAAACGGAAAATGCGCGACAAAACCAGTTTCTCGATCAGGAACAGGGTCAGAGATCCGAACACCAGGCTGATTAAAACTATAAAAAGTGACGTATAGTATATGGTGGTTTGCCCTTGATTGAAAAGGTCGCGGGGAAGGATGATTCTTAAGGCCAGGACCGGTTTACCGAGGATATCGTTGACAAGGGTATAGCCGGCCGCCCGGTTTTGATCCAGAATGCGCACTGCAACAGGCTTCGAAGAGCTTATTGACTGAACAGCAGTCCTATAATCAGGCAGGCCGCCGATATCTTTCAGGGGTTGAACGGCCAGGCTGATTTGCGTGACATCCTGCAAATCCGAAATTACGCCGGCATCCAGGAAGCGTCCTACGATAAGGGTCCCTCTCACGTTGCCGGTCTTGTTGCTGGGAAGAACGGGGCTTAACGAAACCATAACCGGGGTTTCCGACAAACTGATAATTCCGGAGATAGTCTTGAGGTCCTGGTCGCTGCGAAGCAGTTGGGGATGCTCCCGCAGCTCCTGGCTCAGGCTTTCCGGGACCGGAGCGCTGCAATTGCTCCTCAGATCGAAGCCCTTGGCATAGACTATTCGCCCGGTGTTGTCAATGAACATCATCAGGTTTATTCTTTTAGTGCTAAAGGCGGAATCAACAAGGTTGGCATCTACAAATGCCTGGTTCCCGTCGGCTATGAATCGGTAAGCATCATCCCAGGTCGCCCAATCGGCTCCGATCACTTCAAGTGAACGGTGTTCCCGTTCAATCGCGTTAACCGCCTGCTCCACATTTTTGGATATATCCTTGTTTTCGAGGGTGGTAAGGTGGTTTAAGAGGAGTTCTTTTTGGCTCATCCACATCACTGCCATCAGAAGAACCAGGGTTATACCGATAAAAGTCAACGTCTTCTGTCTAAGGGTCAGGGGAAGCCACCTCCTGAATGAGTCCTGTTTTAAGTATCGAAAAATGACTCCCAAAACTTTGTCAATTTACGACATATTCTGAATAAAATTACGATTTATGGTTGCCGGACTCCTTTTTGTAATAAGCCATAGCCAGGAGAGGGATATTAAAACTAGCAGCTTTTTTACGAGGGGGTGGTTCATTGAAGGGAAGAAAGCCAAAGATTACAAGGACTGGATGGATAGTGGGATTGATAGCCGCCGTAGTGCTCATAACGATTTTGAGTGTTTACTGGCAGATGCCTCGAGGGAAGCCCATGCTGCTTAAAACCCCGGAATCAGAATCGGTTTCTGACCTGGTGGTGTTGTCAGAGTATATTCCGGGATTGTATGTTGACTTGCGTTACGCTGGTTCCAACAACGTCTTCAAAAAGCCGGTTTATTCAGAAGCCCGGGCTGTTCTACGCCGCGGTACGGCAGACAAACTGAAAGAGGCTCAAAGCCAGTTTGAAGTGATGGGGTTTCATCTCAAGGTATGGGACGCCTACCGTTCGCTGCAAACCCAGAAACTGCTCTGGCAAGCCATGCCCGATGAGCGCTATGTTGTGAATCCGAACAAGGGCATTTCCTACCATTGCCGCGGGGCGGCGGTTGATGTGACTCTGGTGGATGAGGCAGGCCGGGAGCTTGTTATGCCCAGCGATTTTGACGATTTCAGCCCCCGCGCCAATCGAGATTTCGGTGACGTTTTGCCCCAGGCCCAAGCGAACGCCGTGCTGCTGGAGAAAATAATGAAACAGAACGGCTTCAACAGTATTTTTAATGAATGGTGGCATTTTGCCGACAGCGAAGCGGCGAGCTACCCGGTCGAATCCGCCTTGATAGAAATTGGCCTATTGAAGTATCATCTATTTAACGGAACGTTGTACTAGAACTTCGAGAACAGAATAACGGTTGATACGACGATCAGGGCCATTATTAATACCACTACTACACCCATTTTATTTTCTGCGAGTAATTTCAAAAACCTTTTCATTCCAGTTCCCCTTCTCTTAGTACTCCACTATATAACTTGAGAGCTTGAACCTGGTTCCCAGCCATAGAAATCCCAGTTGTTTTGCGAAAATAGATCGAGTACGTAATGGTAGTCTAGATGATGACTTCCTTCCTGACTGTCTGCCAGTCGAGCCGCGTAATAAGGGCTCACCCGGTCAACCGGCGCGTCGGTGCCGGCCAGCAGGCGTATACCCCTTTCCCGCATCAGATTCCAGGCGTAGGAGGTTTCAAGGCGGGCATCTCCCACCCTTTGCCTGGCCCAGGAAAGCTCACTTGAGGCGCATGGCTGAATACATATGGCAATGTCCAGCCGGGCAAGTTCATCGAGCTGGGCCAGGGTGGTCACCTGTATATGCTCCAGCCTGTCCAGGGGGTGACGCTCATCTTTTATCACCCGAAGAAATTGGGCAACCGCCAGGTCACCGATGGCATGGCAGGATACCGGTTTTCCCCGTCTGTGCACCCGCGCAATCAGCTGCTGCAGTTCTTCATCCTGGTAGTTGAGGCGACCGCAGCTGCCGGGATCGTCGCTGTAGGGAGCGCTCAGGGCAGCGCTGCGGGCGCCCAGGCTGCCATCCAGAAATATTTTAAATCCCCGGGCTTCGTCAAGTAGGTCCCAATCTACTGTGTAAAAGTCCGGTTTATAAAACAAACTCCGTTTGGCTTTATCCATGGCCATGTCGATTACCCGGTGGTAGCCTTCCGCTTGAAGCTGCCTCCAGCCGTTCTTAATTATGTCTCGGGGTTGGCAGGGCAGCTCGGGCAACAGTCGGTTGAGCATGGCAAAGACATCGGCCTCCAGGAACAACCCGTCTTCTTGGTATACACCCAGCCGCTGCATGGCCTGGCTGTTCATGATCAATAAATGGAGGCAGCTGCGTACTATGATAGCCGGCCTGTCACCAAACCAGCGGTCCAGAAGGAATCGATCCGGAATTAGCTTTTCCTTAATGCTTTCCTGGTTGAAATTGACTCCCAGTAGCCATTTCCCCCAGTTATCATTCCGCAGGGCGGATTCTATTTCCTCCAGGCATGATGATGCTGCCAGGCTGGGCAGAGCATTAAAAAAGCAGTACTCCCATAGGTGAATGTGGGCGTCCAGATAAGGTCTATCCATTAATTACTTCTCCTCAAAGGCTTCCATGCTCCTGGCAATATGTAACAGGCTTACTGGAGCATAACTGGAAGCAAAATATTACTATGGGTAAGAGTTTTTTTATTTACGGAATGTGTGGATGGATCGCAGAAATACTTTTCACGGGAGCCGGCTCCCTGTGGGCTGGATCGGCCAGCCTGACCGCGCGAACCTATCTGTGGATGTTCCCCATCTATGGGCTGGCGGTTTTTTTGGAACCCGTGCATGACCAGATCCGCACCTCTCCCTGGCCTGTCCGGGGCGTAATATGGGCCTCCCTAATTATCGGCATCGAATATGGAACCGGCTGGCTGCTGCGCTCCCTGATCGGAGTTTGCCCGTGGGACTACAGCGGCCACAGCCGGTTCGCAGTGGACGGCTTAATCCGCCTTGATTATTTTCCGGTCTGGTTTACAGCCGGCCTACTTTTCGAAAAGCTGCACGACTTTATCAACCATATTCAAATCAATGTTCAGTAAAGGTTCGCTTATGAACCGGAAAAACCCTGCTTATCCCACCAATCGTCGCGGGCCCAATCATAGGCCTTTTCAAGGAAATCCAGGTGTCCCTGCTCCCAGTTGGCCAGTTTGGTTAGAAGGACCTGCAGGGATTCGATGCTTGTTTCCAGAGCGGCCAGACGGTAGAAGTCCATGGAGGCCTTTTCCATCATTATACCTATATGAAGGGCGGAGACTACTAATCCCCCGTTGTTGCTAAGTTTATCGGGTGTGAAAATGTGTGGTGAGAAGGGCTGCTCTTCGATATCACCTCGGGCAGTTTCCTGGTTTAAGAGCTCCTTATACATATTTCTAAGCCATTTTTCGTGTTCTGCCTCTTCAGCAGCAAGCCCTGAGAAAACCGCTTTCACATCGGGATTGTCGGCTTTTTCGGCTGCCATCAGGTAAAATTGATACCCTTCCTGTTCGTTGAGGATAGCTGTTTTTAGCATCTTCAGTTCCTTGTTCAGCACTCCTGACCACTCCCTCCGCATAATTGCATATTGGTTCTAAAGCACTATGTTAAAGCTCTTTCCCTTTTCATACTATATGTGCCCGCCAAAGTCAAACAGAGACCTGGCCAAAGATAATGGCGGTGGTTGAGATAATACAAATATTGTGGTATTATGCCCATGTAATGCCAAAATGTAGCATAAGTCCCAATAATGGGACAAACCGTACAGGACGTTAGCCCCCTTAAGGTTTGTTAGAAAAAAGCGCTTTTGGCCTTACGATATTATTGGAGTGGGTTTTAAAAAGGGGTGTTCGATTTGAAGTGGTTTGACAATCTGAAAACCATGCAAAAGCTGCTTATTTGCGCGAATCTTATCGGCCTGTTCGTAGCGGTGGTGGGGTACTTGGGCTGGAACGGATTAAATGCTCTCCACCACGAGATAGGTTCAATCTATGAAAATCGTATGCAGCCATATGGCCAATTGGAAGAAGCTAAGAATGCGGCCCTTTCCATGAAAGTAGATATGCACCAGGCCGTACTGGCAGCAACGCTCGCCTCGAAGCAAGAAGCTCTGGATAAGATAAGTAAAGATGGCCAGAGTTTGGAACAGCCCCTGCAGGTTTATATGAAGTCATCAGACCTGACCGGGAAGGAAAAGGAGAGCGTTCAAAAGTTAAGCGCTGCCCTAAATGAATATGAAGCGGCGGTGGCCAATTTTCAGAAATCGGTTCAGCGCGGCAATATAGAGGCCACACAGGTTTTAAACGGGGAAGTGACCGATAAAAGCCTGGCTTTGGAGAATACTCTGGACGGGCTTATTGCGCTGCAAAAGCAGGAGGCGGCCCGGATAGATGCCCAGGGAGACGCTTCTTTTATTCGAACTACCCGTGAAGTAGCGGGTTTTAGTATTTTTGCTCTGCTATTGGCGGTGGCAATGAGTATTTTAGCGGGCCGTCTGATATCAAAACCGCTGACGGAGGTCTCCTCAATAGCCGGGGAAATCGCCGGGGGAAATCTCAACGTGCATCTTCCCGAGCGGTTCGTCACCCGCAAAGATGAAGTGGGAGATTTAGGCAGAGCCTTGCAAAAAATGCTTGAGGATCTGCGCGATTTGGTCAAAGACATCAACCAGAACTCGGCCCAGATTGCCGCTTCATCCCAACAACTTTCAGCCCACAGTCAGGACATAACGGCCAATATGGAAGAAGTAACCGCTGCCATTGAGGAGGTGTCCTCGGGGCTGGAAAGCGTATCGGCTTCTTCCCAGGAGGTAAGTGCATCAAGTCAAGAAATGACCGGCTCTCTGAACATCCTGGCCCAGGAGTCGGGGGTGGGAACCAAGGTGGCCAGAAAGACTGAAAAACGCGTACTCAACATAAAAACCGTGGCTGAGGAGGCTCTGGGAACGGCGAATGCCACTCTGGCCGACGTTCAGGAAAAACTCGGCAAGGCTATTGAAGGGGCCGCTATTGTAAATCAAATATCCAGTCTGGCCGATGTCATAACCGGAATATCGTCCCAGACCAATTTACTGGCCTTAAATGCCGCCATAGAAGCCGCCCGGGCAGGAGAACAGGGAAGAGGCTTTGCCGTGGTGGCCGAAGAGGTCCGCAGGCTGGCTGAGGAATCGTCGCAAACAGTAGAAAGCATCAAAAACCTCACTGACGAAGTCCAAAGGGCCATGGACCTGCTGGTCAAAGGCGCTCAGGATTCCCTGAATTTTTTGAGTGAAACGGTGGTCGAAGACTATAAAAGCTATATTAAAATGGTTGAACGTTATGCCAAAGATGCGGTTGGCTTCAGCGAGATAACCAGCAAAAATACCGGAATGTCCGAGCAGGTTCTGGAAGCGGTAACTGAGGTCAGCCGGGCTATTGAACAGGTGGCTTTGACTATGGGGGAAAGCTCACGCAGTGCTCAAGATATAGCCCGGGGAGCGGAGAGTACCAGCACCAGTCTGGTTCAGATGGCTGAAGCTTCGGCCCGGTTGGCTGAAAACGCCGAAGCCTTAAATCGATTGGTAGAACGTTTTCGAGTATAAAACATTAAAATAGACATTAAAATATTCTTCACGTTGGAGGCTCTTTAGTAAGAGCCTCTCAGGGTGTCGATAAAGTATTAATAAGCAAGCATTCCTGTAATGCTTTAGAATCGTCTTTGAAAAAAGAGACGCCTATCAATACAATTGAATTGTGCTGATCCAGGCAAGAAAGGCACAAAACAAAA
>JBDKUE010000210.1:0-13741 GCA_039679855.1 Syntrophomonas sp. | reverse complement strand
CGCCGATGCTGGCAAACGCATATTTGATCAGATTTGATTTAGGTAGTCTTTCCCTATTTTCAGTAGTTTCAATGTTGTCTGAAGTTTCTATAAGTTGCGCAGGTTCCATATAATCCTCCCGATATGCTGCTAATAGTTTTTCGATGTTAAGCTTTTGAAAAGTACAAGAAAAAAGGGGGGTGACAAATAATGTTAAGCCTCCCTAAATGCCTTAGCATTGTCATTAAAAGTAATATCGTAAAAATATTTTGCGGTAATAAGTGTTTTTAAACAGAAAGGGTGCCCATATAAAAAACGGCGCCTTTTGAGCGCTGCTCCATAATTCTTTAGTACTCAAGCGCCGACTTTGCTCAACCGGCGCTTTCTTTTGGGGTCGGTTCTAAGCCCGATATAATCTAGAGAGAGGGCCAGCAGCCAGGATATGCTGAAGTAAAGCACCGCTACGAGGACCAGCGGGAAGAAGGCATCAAAGGTGCGGCTGCGGATGATATCGCTGGCCTTGGTCAGGTCCTGTACAGCTATATAACCAACAACCGAGGTCATCTTTACCAGAGAGATAAATTCGCCCTTGTAGACAGGCAGCACCTGCCGCACGGCCTGGGGCAGGATTATATAAATAAAGGTTTGCAGGGGTGTAAAACCGCCGGCAATACCGGCTTCTCTTTGGCCCTGGTCAACGCTTTCTATTGAGGTGCGAAACATCTCGGAAACATAAGCTGCGAAATTCATCCCAAAGGCTATGACTGCCACGACAACCGGGTCGATGTTTACCGAGGCGAAAACCACGTAGAAGACAAGCATGAGCAGGACTAAAACCGGGGTGCCTCGCAAAATAGAGATGTAGACCCGGGCGATAAGGCTTGCCACCCGGTTTCTTGACATGCGCATTAAACAGATCAAGGCGCCCAGAAGTGTGCCAAAGATAAGCGATAACACCGATATTATGGCAGTGACTTTGAGGCCCTCGACAATGAGCAGATAGCGGTCTTCAACTATCAGATTGCTATTGAAACTACTGGATATCTTTTGCCCTATCGACGGAGAAACCGCACTTTGTGCGGACTGATCTTCGTACCCGGCCATATTTTCCTTCAAACAGACAACCGCAGTTTTCCCCTCCAGATAGGAATCGGAAAAGTCAATCTGTTTGCTTCTTTCTTCGGTTATAGCTATCCCATCGGTAATCATATCCACCTTACCCGAGGAGAGGGCCGCTATAAGAGAGCTGAATTCCATAGATACGATTTCCAGGTTGTAGCCTTCCCGGGCCGCGAAATTTTGGATTATTTCGATATCAAAGCCCACATACTTGCCGTTCATTACCGCGACATAAGGCAGGTCAGCCACCGACACCCCCAGGACCACCTTTTTGCCGGCCGGGTTGTTTTTTATATCCGGCATGACTGCCTGTTCGGGATCATTTTTAAACCAGCGCTGATATACTTCATCATAAACCCCATTGGTTTTTGATTCTTTTAAAAAAGCGTTAAACCTTTCACGCAGGGCGGGGTTGTTTTTATTAAAACCAATCCCAAAGTACATGGGCATAACATCGTCACTTAGAATAGCCAGGTCGTTGTTGCTTTTTAGCAGAACATTGGCAGATATATAATCGATCACCATCGCGTCAAGCTTGTCCGTTTTCAGGGCTATAACCATATCTGAGGTCCCCGAGTACCTGTTGATCTGGGCCTGCGGATACTTGTTAGCGACAAATCCGTCAAAGATAGTGCCATTGGAAACACCCACCCGTTTATGGGCGATATCGTCCAACTGCCTCATCTTGCTGCTGTCCTTGGCGGAGTTGCATCCCGTCAGGGAGAAAAGTAGGATCAGCATTAAGCCGATGATTACCAGCTTGTTTCTCAATAAATTTTCCTCCTTTGCCTGCACCCGATCAGGGTGGTCAGGCCCGGGATCTGTTAAGGTGTATCTGCTGGCTTAATAAAATGCTAAGCCTTGGACTCCAGCCGCAAAATCTGTTCGACTATCATGGCAGCACTGTATGTGGCGGCTTTCTTTGCCCAGGGGGTTACGTTTACGAATATGACGATAGGCAAAACCCATTCCAGCATGGCCAGAAGATAGGGGATGAGATCGGTTTCAAAGATGACCGCGGTTTTGGCGTACTTCCTTACCCGGCAGATCATCTGATAGACTTTGTAGACTCCGGGGTCATCTCCCCGGTATTCAAAGGGCGGCACTTCATCGAGCGAGTTTATGCTGGCCAGAGCCCGTTCAAACTCCAGGAAAGCTGCCAGGTCCTCATCGCTCCCCAACCGGGTCATTTCAAATTTAAATATCGGCTCCAGACGTGCGAAATCGGAGACGATGTTGCGCGATTTGGTCTCCGAAAAGTCAATGATATAGACATTATCCCTTTCATCCAGCAGGATGTTTTGCATATTCAGATCGCCGTGGTTGATGCCGGTGTACCAGAGCTGGGAAAAGGCTTGCCGGGCCGGGTATTCAGCATTCAAAAAGCGATAGGGATTGGGCAGGGTAATGCCCAGTTCCGGGCAGTCGATAGTATCCTGATCGACAGTTATACCGAACTCTTTTTCAGCAGCATCAAAAATCATGGGAAACAGGCCCAGGGGGTTGTGCTCCTGATAGGGCCTTATCATTTCCCAGCGGGGCTGGCCATACCAGGGTTTGAGAATATGAGTAAAGATTTCATCAAAAAGCGGAAGCAGTTTTTCCACCGGCTGCTCCCGGAAGCGGTTGGTCAGCCAGGTAAGATTGCTGTCCGGTCCGCTGATGCCCACAAAGTTGTAGCGCATACCGGTCGAGGAACCGCAGGTAGTCTGCCCCATGATAGTGGTGGAGTTGTTCAATATATAGCCGTGCACGTACTTTTGATGGTTTTGGATTTCTTTTTCAATCAACGGGGTAGGGCCAATCTTGATCACGGTGGGAAGCATGCGCCGGTTGGCTTTGTCAAAAGAGGTCACCCGAAACGGTTTGCCGGGTGAAAACCCACCGTGCAGAGGCTCCAAGATCACCCGCCGGGCGTCTGCATAGAGGCGTCGGGTGATGATCTGCCATTCTTCCGGGAAATCGATATCGCCCTCAAATTCCAACTGGAGAAGCTTTTCTTCCCCGGAGCGGATCTGGCCGGGCACAAAAAACCAGACCCGGCCTTCGCTGATGGCAATGTTTTCATCGGCCATGAATACGTCTTGCATCAATTCCAGATTAGAGCAGTAGTCTACCGCCTCCTCGGGTTCTTTGATCTTTTCCCATTCCAGCTGTTCAGCAAACAATAGCGCGTTTCCCAGGAAGAATTCCTCTCCCGCTTTTTTGCCGCGCTGAGCGGCGAGCTGGGCCAGGTGTTCATCGGCCTGCCAGCCCTGATTGGCAGCCAGGCCGATCAGCAGCATGGTTTGCTGTCCGGCAAGTTCCCGGTCTGTTGCCTGGTTGCTTATTAAGGCATCACAGTTGTGATAATAACTTCCCCGGTCGGAATGGAGCTGTCCGATTGCGGCCATGCCCAACAGTGACGCCTGGCATCCTTCTATCTGAAGTTGCCTGGTAATAATCTGCCCCACCTCGTTCAGGCTGACCGGACGGCCTTGGGGAATATCCAATCTGCCCCAGGGATGACCGGTAAAACCTGCGGCAGCGGCAACATAAACCGTCGCTTCCCCGGGTGTTTTGACAACCATAAAGTCTGGCTGATTGTAGGCGTCGGCCGGAAGCACTCCAACCATACGGTCCAGGGCCACAAAAGACCCCAGCCCTTCAAAGGCATCGAGACGGTCAAACCCCAGCCCACCGATCCCGAAGGCCACGCTGAGATCATCCAGGCTGGCGGCTGTGAGATCAGCGGCTTTTAAACCCTGCAGGGAAGAGCTTTGGAGAGGATTCCAGCTGTCCAACCAGCTTTCCTTTCCCGATAATACCTGCCAGGTGCATTCCCTTCCCAGGGCCTTAATATTTTGGACGTCAGTGGAGGAGGAAGGCATCTTGTTTACCAGGGCCAGGGCCTGTTCAATCCCGTCGGCCTGGCTAAAAAGCTGTAAAACTCCGGTGGTTTCCAGCACCGATTTTACATCCCGGTTCAGTCCGACAAGGATAAGCCGGCCTTTGGTTTTGGCCAGTTTTTTTCCGCATTTCATCAGGGAGCGAATACCGGCGCTGGATAGGTAAACAACTCCGGAAAAGTCCACCAGCCATTGGTTCTCGTCATCAATACAGCTCTCCACTTCCTGTTCAAAGAGCTGAGACCCCAGCCCGTCAAACCTTCCTTCCAGACTGATTCGCGGTATGCCGTCCTGTATGGAAATAGATACTTCAAGCATTTTCATGGTCCTTTCTAAATGGTATAGGGGTTTGCTATACCCAGGGGGACTATTGATTGGGTAAAGTCTAATACCGATAATCTTCCACAAACAGCATAGATATCCTTTTAAAATCAGAAACATACCACTCTACTTGTCGTGTAGGGGTTTTTAATTCAAAACCCGATAATATATGAGGAGAAACTATTGAGCGGCTAAAAATTGAAGGAAGGTGAGCGGGATAAGCAGCAGCATTATCAAATTGGGCATAGAACTTATAAAAAACATGTCAGTAATCATCCTGCTGGCTTATGTTTTGACCAGAACCAAGGCCTATGCAGCCATAATGACCAAGAGAAAGTTGACTATTAAACAGCAAGCCGGACTGATTCTGGTATTTGGTATTTTTTCTATTTATGGCACATTGAGCGGAATCGATATCATGGGAGCGATTGCGAACATAAGAGATCTGGGTCCGGCTATTGCCGGGCTAATTGGGGGGCCCTGGGTGGGACTCGGAGCAGGCTTGATAGGAGGCCTGCATCGTTACACCATGGGTGGGATTACTTACATACCGTGCTCTGTTTCCACTGTTATTGCAGGTCTGGTGGGAGGGCTCATCTACAAGTACCGGAAAGGTGAGTTTGTCAGCATTAAGGGAGCGGTTGCGTTTATGGCCTTGATGGAGGCTTTTCACATGGGCCTTGCCATTGCCATAGTACGCCCTTTAAACGTTATCATACCAATAATTCAAAAAATTATTGGACCGATGATAATTACCAATGCATTGGGGATGGGGATATTCGCTTTCATCATTCACAATCTGATCCGGGAGCGCGAGACCCAGCGCACCAAGGAGCTTATCGAGAGTGAATTGAGTGTTGCCCGGGAAATTCAAATGAGCATTGTTCCCAAGATTTTTCCCGCTTTTCCTGAACGGCCGGAGTTTGATCTGTTTGCCATCTTGGAACCCGCCAAAGAGGTGGGTGGGGACCTGTTTGACTTTTTCCTGATGGATGACGATCATCTTTGCTTCACGGTAGGAGATGTATCGGGTAAAGGAGTGCCTGCATCATTGTTTATGGCGGTTACCAAGACTCTGATCAAGGCCAAAGTAGACATCAATCTAGGCCCCGAGGATATTCTCTATCAAGTAAACAATGAACTCTGTGATGACAATGAATCATGCATGTTTGTAACAGTATTTCTCGGCATTTTAACTATTTCAACCGGCCAAGTAGTATTCAGCAACGGAGGTCATAATACTCCTTATCTGCTCAGGGAAAACGGTGAAGTTGAGGCTCTGCCGAAAATACCCGGTTTAGCCCTGGGAGTCATGGAAGAGTACCCTTATGTCATCGCTGATCTACACCTCCATAAGGGAGATAGTCTGGTGATGTTTACCGATGGCATACCCGAGGCCATGAATCCGGCCGGGGAGCTTTTGAGCGAAGCACGATTGGAAAACATATTGCGGGGCTCTGAGAGTAAAAACGCCCGGGAACAGGTTCAACATATTCTGGACAGCACCCGGCAGTTTGCAAACGGCGCCAGTCAATCAGACGATATTACGGTACTAGTTATTAAATATCTCAAATCTGACGCTTCTTAATTACCCAACTTTCGCAGTTGACCGGTTATGCATAGCAAAGAAACGCAAACTTTCCGATATGTCATTGCGAGCGCAGCGCGGCAATCTATATGTCTCCGCTTTCAAGAATAAGATTGCCGCGCTCCAGTCGCAATGACAGGGCGATGGCGCTTCGCTCGCAATGACATTTCAGCAGCTACCATATTATGTCGCATTATATGTCAACTACGAAAGTTGAGTTAATAATAATAATTCCATGCTCTGATGGAGGCGATAGTATTGAAAGGACTAAAAATGCTTAGATGTGCTAACGGGCTGGCCAGAAAGCTGGCCATATTTATTATTATTCTCAACATGATGACGCCTGAATTTGTTTATGCGAATTCGACTGCAGATGCTGCTGCACAACTCCCGGAGATCATTAAAGGGATGAGTCTGGAGCAAAAAGTCGGGCAGATGTTTATGCCTGATTTCAGACAATGGAATGGTAAAGATGTAACCGAAGCCAATGAGCAGATCGTTCAGGCCATACAGAACCATCATCTTGGGGGAGTGATTCTCTTCCGGGAGAACCTGGTGAACACGGAGCAAACGGTGCGCCTGGTTGACCAACTGCAGGGGGCGGCCGGACCTGTTCCTCTCTTAATCGGCACAGACCAGGAAGGCGGGGTAGTAAACCGTCTGCAGTCCGGAACCGTAATGCCGGGAAATATGGCCCTGGGGGCCACCCGCTCGACCGAGGCCTGCCGCGGGGTGGGCCGGGCGATTGGTTGGGAATTGAATGCACTGGGAATAAATATTGACTTTGCGCCGGTAGTTGATGTCAATGTCAACCCGGATAATCCGGTTATCGGGGTGCGGTCCTTCGGGTCTGACCCACTGCTGGTGTCTGACCTGGGAGTCGCATATATACAAGGGCTTCATGATGCGGGGGTGGCAGCCACGGCCAAGCATTTTCCCGGCCATGGCGATACGTCTGTAGACTCGCACCTGGGGCTGCCATCGGTTCCTTATGATCGTTCACGCATGGACAAGATAGAGTTGAAACCTTTTAAAGAAGCGATAGCCGCCGATGTTGACCTGCTCATGACGGCCCATGTAACATTTCCGGCCATTGATTCTACTACGGTAATCTCTCGCCTGGATAAAACCCCCATCTATTTGCCGGCGACTTTGTCCTACAAAGTGCTTACCGGATTAATCAGGAATGATCTGGGCTTTAAAGGAGTAGTTGTTACCGATTCTCTACAAATGAAGGCCATTACTGATCATTTTGGCCCGGAAGATGCCGTAATCGGAGCGGTCAAAGCCGGCACCGATATTATATTGATGCCGGCCGACCTGGAACGCTCTTACCAAGCGGTGCTGGCGGCTGTCAAAAGCGGGGAGATACCTGAAGCCCGGATTGATCAATCAGTTGAAAGGATACTGGCTTTAAAACTCAAGCTGGGAGTAGTGGAAATCAATGACGGCAAACTGCAGCCAGGTCATGATGTAAGCCGTTCCCTGCAAGATAAAACCGCTGCCGCCCTGGCCATAGTGGGCAGTTCCCAGCACCATGCCCTGGAGCAAGAAGTAGCGGCCCAGGCGGTGACTTTGCTGAAAAACGAAGGCAATATCCTGCCTTTTAAGCTCAACAATGGGAAAAAGATCGTACTGCTGGCTCCGTGGCAGGACCGACTGGACTTAATGATGAAAAGCCTGCAGCAGCTGACCAGAGAAAAATCCCTGCAGGTAGATATAAAAGGGTTTGCTTATACCGATCTTAAGGCTTTAAATGATGAGCAAAAGACAGCCATCACCGCTGCCGACTATATAGTACTGGGCTCCTCCAGCAATGATGTCAGCAGCCGCACCCCCGGGAAAAACTGGGTCCCTGATTATGTAGTAAATGCTGTGGACTATTGCCGGGACCAGCAGAAAGCGGTAGCCGTAATGGCCATCAGAAATCCCTATGACATTATGTATATAACTGATGTTCCCGCCTATATCTGCATTTATGGCCGAGCTGAAGGACCGGACATTCCTGCCGGCATACAGGCTGTTTTTGGCCAAGTAAACCCAACAGGGAAATTGCCGGTAACCATTCCGAAGACTGCCGGCGGGCAACTGTATCCGCCGGGGTATGGTCTAAGCTATTCTGGATAAGGGGCGGGTCTTTGTCCCGGAGAAAGAACAGTTTTGAAGGGCAGCAGAGACATCATTCTGATATCTGGTTGCGTCCACCTTGTTTGGCCCGATACAGTGCTTCGTCAACAGTCCTGAACAGTTCTTCCGGGGAAGAGTTCGGTGAGGGATTAGCGGCGGTCACGCCTATACTGACCGTTAATTTCTCAAAAGGAGAGCAGGGGTTTACCAAACTCAAGTTCAGAATGTTTTGGCGCATGGTTTCCGCTAAGGCGCGAACGGCTGCTAAATCAGCATTGGGGACAATTGCTATAAATTCATCTCCCCCATAGCGGGTTACCAGATCGTAAGGCCGTCGAAGCGCCTCATTCAAAGTATTGGCTACTGCGATCAAGCAGGCATCTCCGGTTTGGTGGCCCTTACTATCGTTTAATCCTTTGAAATAGTCTATATCGATCATTATAAGAGCCATAGGCCTCTGTTCACGTATGGACCGGTGCCATTCCCTCTTGCAGGCATCATTAAAAAAACGTCGATTGGGTAGATTGGTCAGATCGTCCAGGTAGGACAGACGTTCTAATTGTTGGTTTAATCTTTTAATTTTAGCAAATGCCACGGCTGCATCCCGGAGGTCCTGGAGCTCGGTAACATCGCTGAAAAGCACCGTCACCCCAATTGATTGCAGCTCGCCCTCAACCTGCACCTTCAGAAACGATGTGGTCATAAAAAGAGACTTCAGACGTTTACCTGTATAATAATTACAAGTTTTATGATGACTCAAAGAGGCATCGTAAACCGAGTCCAGGATAATCTGGTTAAAGTCGTCATTTTCTGGGTTGGCGAAAAAGATATCCGAAAAATTCTTTCCCAAGACCTGATCTTTTTCCATTTCCAGAATGTTTAAGGCGGCCGGATTAACCATGGTGATAATCCCCGAATAATCAATAGTCAAAACACCATCATGCATGTTTTGAACTACATGTTGGAAAACAAGTGAGCTGCGTAGAATCCTTTCAATAAGCAAAAATAGCCACCACTTTCTAAAATATTCGCTTGCCTGCTTCAGGGACACCGGGTCGGAATTCGAGCCAATAACCATATCCTGAGCCTGCGGTTTCATACTTGCGACATACAACGGTCAGGCTTTATAACTCCTACAATAGCCAGTGCTTTAGCAGCCTCTGTTTAAAAAATCGTCACTTGGGGGGTAATACTTTACTATGAACACCAATAATTCCAGAATAAGTAGAGTGGTTAGGTGTTCAAAGGGAACTGACAAATAAAAAATACCTGAAGACATGGATTGCCATCAACAAAGGGTAAATTAACAAACCGCAAGTACAATACTTTATTTTTCCACTTTTTACACGATAGTTAAATTATACACATCTAATTTCCTAAGAAATTGCAGGGTGTCGATAAAGTATTAATAAGTAAGGATATAATGAGCGTTAAGATTGCCGCGTCGCTTCGCTCCTCGCAATGACAAGCCACGCCTTCGGCTCGCAATGACAACTAATCTATATTGGGTCATTGTGAGGAGCGAGGCGACGCGGCAATCTAAAGCCTTGTATCACGATTAAACTATTTTGACAGTCTGTAATTTCCTAAGAAATTGTTGTATTATTAAAATCTTTCTAGGAGGCGAAGTAGTGAAAAAAATTGTGTTGTTGACTTTACTAGCAGTGTTTATGACTGTCGCGCTGTTTGGCGCTGGTTGCGGGCCTAAGGTCCAAACTGTAAGTCAACCTGCTCCGATAAAAGTGGGTCTGGTTTTGTATCCTGTAGGTCGGGGAGACGGAGGAGTCAACGACGCAGCTTATAACGGGCTAATAAAGGCCCAAAAAGATTTTGGGGCTGCCATCGAAACTACCCTGGTTGAAGCCCGCAGTACCAATGACCTGGAAAAGGAGCTTCGGACTCTGGCCCAGAACCAGACGGCTCTGATTATAGCGGTGGGATATTACTTTTCCGAACCCCTGCCTAAAGTCGCCAGGGATTATCCCGGAACTAGATTCGTTTTGATTGATGACACAGTACCTGATCTGAAAGCTGAAAGCAATATAAGCTGTGTAACCTTTAATGACAACGAAGGGGCATTTTTGGCCGGTGCGGCTGCCGCCTTAAAAAGCCAGACCGGAAAAATTGGCTTTATAGGCGGGGTTAATATCCCGGTGGTTAAAAACTTTGAAACGGGTTATGTCGCCGGAGCCCGCTATATTAATCCCCGCATCGAAGTTTTAAGCAGCTATGTGGCAACCGGAATCGAGGGATTCAATGATCCGGACAAAGCCCAAAACCTGGCTATAAAGCAGTTCGGCGACGGAGCCGATGTAATCTTTGAGGCTGCCGGCCTTTCCGGCAAAGGGGTGTTTGCTGCGGCTGCAGCGCAAAACAAACTGGCTATTGGCTCAGATGTTGATAAATCCTTGGCTGTGCCCGAGGCCCAGCGTGCTTGTATCTTGACCAGTATCATCAAGGGAATAGACGGAGCGGTTTGCGATGTAATCAAGCGCCAGATAGAAAAAAGCTTGACGGGTGGATACATAGAGCTGGGTATTAAGGATGGAGTGCAGACCTATGCCGAAAATGACATAAACAAAACGCTGCTGTCCAGCGTTAAACCTCGGCTTGACGAGCTCAGGGATAAAATTGCCCGCCAGGAAATTGCGGTGCCTAAATATTAATAGACTTGCCCCGGCTTTTAACACCGTGTGCATATATAAAAATGGATGTTTTATTTGATAGTTGAATTAGACCGGGTCAGAGAAATGCAGTATTAGAAATTTAAACAATCAATTCATTTATCGTACCAAGGGAGGTTCTATATGTATCATTATTTGATGAAGAGTTTATTAATCGTAGTTGTAGCAGTGAGCCTGATCTGCCCGGCCGGCCTGGCTGGCGCTTATCAAGTTCAAACCATGTCCAATGTAACAGCGGAGATGCTTCAGGCTGATTATTGGATAAATAAAACTGCCGACCCGGATAGAATAATCTTGGATACCGTACAAATTGAGAAATTCAACCGAGAGATCATCAGAAGGCTCCCGAATACGGTATATAATCTAGCCAATTATCCCAGCTCGTTTACCCGGGAAGAGTTGACCGGGTTTATTAATTTGCCGTTTCCCAGTGAACCTTCATATATGGGGTCGGAAGTTGTGGGTTCGGCTTACTGGCAAGGATTAAAGAAGCAGATGAACCTGGATGGTTTACTGGCGATAAACCAGGTAAGATACGGATTTACAGTCAAAAGAAGCAACTTAAAAGTCTATCCTACAGCCGATGTAATTGGAGACGAGCCAGGTGACCCCGGTTTTGATCTTTTTCAAAGCACCGCCGTATTTCCTGCCCAACCATTGGTGATTCTCCATCACAGCCGGGATGGGCAATGGTATTACGTGCAGATATATAACTACAAGGGGTGGCTGCCCGCTGCCAATATTGCAGTCTGTGATCGGGACGCCTGGCTTAAATATCAGAACCCGTCCGAGTTTTTGGTAGTTACCGGAAGCCGTCTCAGGCTGGATAATGATCCTTTACTGCCTGAGATTTCGGAAATGGAGTTTACCATGGGTACCAGGCTGCCTCTGGTCAAAGTGGAAGAAATACCCGATTCGATTCGCAACCGCAGGCCCTATCAAAACTATATTGTTTCGCTTCCCATTCGCAATGAGTCCGGGCAGGGGGAATTTACTATGGCTCCCATTCCTATTTCAAATGATGTCACGGTAGGATACCTGCCGTATACCCGGGCCAATATCATTCGCCAGGCTTTTAAAATGCAGGGCGAACGTTATTGCTGGGGGGGAATGCTGGACGGCCGGGATTGCTCTTCTCTGGTCATGGAACTATACAGCTGCTTTGGCTTTAAACTGGCTAGAAATTCCGATGAACAGGAGGCTTCAGCCGGCAAAACGGTCAAATTTAACGGCTACGGCCTCACCGGGCGCGAGCAATTGCTCAAGGCCGTAAGCCCGGGGGCTTCGCTGCATTTTCCGGGCCATGAAATGCTTTATCTGGGCGAAGACGGCGGGAGCTATTATGTAATCAACGATCTGGGCTTTTTCGGGGAAATTGTGCCTGGAGAAGCCAAACCCAGGTATATACGAACCCGGACTGTAGTGATAAATGATTTGAATCTTATAAGGGCCTCCGGCAAACGATGGATAGACGAGCTTACCACCGCCAAGGTGATGGAATGGTAGTCCTCACCCGGTGGTATAAAGCAGCGGATAAAAAAACAGGGTCAATGCTCGATGATAAGGAAATGAGTAAAGTGGCTGCCGAATGAACCGGTGATTATATGTGTTGAACCAGATGCAAACAAAGGGGGGTGTGGGGAATGCTGTATGAACGGATTTTAGATACTGCTTTGATCTACGAGCATATAATCGAAAGTATGCATGACGGTGTTTTCACCATTGATAACTCGGGAACCATAACCACTATCAATCCGTCGGCGGTCAACATCCTGGACATCAAAAAGGATGAAATATTAAACAAAAAATTTTCCGAAGTTTTTTTTCGCTATCCGCAAAATGATGAGTTCAATCAGACGGTTTTGGACGCGGTATATAAATCTTGTATGAGCCACCACAAAATATGCAACTACTACACCGGTAAAACGATGAAATATCTCTTTGTCACGACGTCATTTTTAAAAATAGGCCAGGGCAATGAGAGTAGGGCAGTAGGGGTAAATGTGGTCTTCAGCGATATTACCGAACTGCAGGAACTTCGTGACGCGGCGTTGGCCATGAAAATCAAACACCTGAATGTAAAGGCTTAACCTTATTAAAATTCCCAAATACCGGGGGAAGCTGCGGTTACAAGGGCATTTGAACACCATTATCTCGGGATTTGGCCCAATTTGTCGTATAAACGTATTCAACCGGAACGGAAATATTTCGAATATTCAGGTGATGGATGAATAGTGATATACTTGACCAAATTTTTAACCATTCCCCAAAGTCCATATTATTTCCCACAAAGCGCAATAAAGACATGGTTATGCCCTCCTATGACAGTCTGTAAGACTAACGGCTAATTGAAAGTCACTTAATATATATGCGCAAAGAGTGGATAGGAAATGGGGTTGCCTGCCCTTTTAATATTACCCGCACTCCGGGGAGTTTAAGAATTTAACCGGTAATAACGAAAATGATTATATGACAATTGGGGAGATGGTAGCATGACAGGAATTTCTAACAAAGCAACGAACAGACTATTTATATTGGTGAGTATCGTCTTAATAACCGCCCTTATCATACCCGGTACGGTATTGGCCGGCCAGGATTCCAAAGCACCGGGTTCTTCAGATCCTTTGTTAAGCAGCAATCCCCTGCTGCAGAGCTTTAATACACCCGGCCAAACTCCACCCTTTGACCAGATAAAACCGGAGCATTACATTCCCGCCCTGCAGTACGCCATATCGCTGGAGAATGGTGAAATAGACACGATCGTCAAAAATAATGCCCAACCCACTTTTGCCAATACCATTGAAGCTTTGGACAGGAGCGGAGAACTGGTTGCCAGGATCAGCGCTATTTTGTTCGCATTGAATGCTGCGGAAACCAATCCGGCTTTACAGAAAGCGGCCACCGATGCTTCCTTGCTGCTGGCTGCCCATTCTAATGACATTTCGTTTAACCAGGCCCTTTTTGCCAGAATTGAGAAAGTGTATAAAACAGCCGACCGCTCTAAGCTTACCCCGGAACAGCGGACCTTGCTTGAA
>JBDKUE010000040.1:0-2134 GCA_039679855.1 Syntrophomonas sp. | reverse complement strand
GTTGCTCTCTGTGCCTTAGCCATTTTATCCCTCCCTCATTTCTTTAGACCTCTCAACTTCTTGCCCTTATAGCAGCCAACTTATTGCAGTTGGTATACTATCTGGATTCTTTGGGGGGACTCTAACGAGCCCCCCAATTTCTCAGGGTTTCTAGAAACGGCCAATAGCCTCGCGACCGATTATCATTCTCTGAATCTGGTTGGAGCCTTCGTAGATCTGAGTGATTTTCACATCGCGCATCATTCTTTCCACCGGGAACTCCTTGCAGTATCCATAACCACCCATCAGCTGGACGCAGTTGGTGCATACTTCCATGCTGGTGTCAGTGGCGAATTTTTTGGCCATGGAGGCTTCTTTATTGTGGGGCAGCTTGTTGTCTTTCAGCCAGGCGGCCCGGTAGACCAGGAGTTGAGCGGCATCCAGGGCGGTAGCCATGTCGGCTACCATAAACTGCACGCCCTGGTTGGCGGCCAGCGGCTTGCCGAACTGCTGGCGTTCTTTAATGTATTGGGTGGTGAATTCCAGGGCGCCTTCACCAATACCAAGTCCCTGCGCGGCGATGGTAATACGTCCGCCGGCTAAAAGGCCCATGGCCACTTGAAATCCGTTGTCCTGTTCGCCCAGCATATTCTCTTTAGGAACCTTGACATCTTCGAAATAGAGCTCAACTGTAGGCGAGCCGTTCATGCCCATCTTCTGCACCGGTTTGCTCATGGTAAAACCGGGTGTGTCTTTCTCAATTTGCAGGCAGGTTATTCCTCGTCCGGAACCCTGGGTGGGATCGCTCTTAACAAAGGTGCAATAGGTGGTGGCCAGTCCACCGTTGGTGATGAATATCTTGCTGCCGTTAATAATAAAATGGTCGCCCTTATCTTCAGCTTTGCATTTAATTGAGGCTGCATCGGAGCCGGCATTGGGTTCAGTCAGGGCATAGGCGCCTATAATTTCACCGGTAGCCAATGCCCTGAGGTATTTTTGTTTTACTTTTTCTCCACCGTATAACCAGGTACTCATGCAGCCCAGACCGGTGTGCACGCTCATGATAACTGCAGTCGAAGCGCATCTTTTGGCCAGCTCTTCCACGAAAATGGCGAAGTCCAAATAGCTGGCGCCGGCTCCACCCCACTCTTCGGGAATGGGCAGTCCACACAGTCCCAGATCGCCCATCTTTTTAAAATTGACCATGGGAAACTCATGAGCTTCATCGGTATGAGCCGCCAGGGGTTCAACTTCATTCTTGGCAAATTTACGGAACATATCGCGCATCATTAATGAATCTTCGTTCAATTGGAAATCCATGCAATTCATCTCCCCATATAAATTTTTATTTACTGTCCTTTAAACTCGGCCTTTCTCTTATCGACAAAGGCGCTCATGCCCTCTTTTTGATCCTGGGTGGCAAAACAGAGCCCAAATATGTCGGCTTCAAAGGCCATGGCCTGACCAATATCGACCTGCATGCCGTGGTTGACAGCATCTTTGCACAACTGGACTGCCAGCTGACCGCGGCTGGCAATCATCCGAGCAATATTCATAGCTTCATCCATGAGCTGCTCGTAGGTGGTGACTTTGTTTACCAGGCCAATGCGCAGGGCTTCCTCAGCGCCTATAGTTTCCCCGGTGTAAAGCAGCTGTTTGGCCATGCCGAGTCCTACCAGACGCGGGAGGCGCTGGGTACCACCAAAACCGGGGGTTACGCCCAGGCCGACTTCCGGCTGGCCGAATTTTGATTTATCCGAACAAATCCGAAAATCAGCGGACATGGCCAGCTCGCAGCCGCCGCCCAGGCAGAAGCCGTTGATGGCAGCAATAACCGGTTTGGGCATAGACTCGATGAGGTTGGTCACTTCCCCGCCCAGCTGGCCAAAGGCCCGGGCCTGCATGGCGGTCATTTCCACCATAAAGGTAATGTCTGCACCTGCCACAAAGGCCTTTTCGCCGGCCCCGGTTAGAATCAGAACACTCACCTCGTTATCGTCCCTAACTTCCTCGACGGCCGCCTTGATGTCTATCAGGGTATGCTGGTTCAAAGCATTCAACGCTTTGGGGCGGTTTATGGTCAAGACGGCAATGTGATTCCTTTTTTCAAGCAAAACATTAGTATACATAACGCTGCCTCCTAATAAATGCTTGG
>JBDKUE010000231.1:0-8088 GCA_039679855.1 Syntrophomonas sp. | reverse complement strand
CCCTGCCCATCAACTACCGGCAGGCCGCTGATTTTGTTGTCAATCAGAATCTTGACCACATCCTCTATCCGGTCATTGGGGCCCGCACTTATAACCTCTCTGGTCATAACATCTTTTGCCAGCATGGTATCCCTCTTTTCTTTCCCTGCTTCAAACGCAGGTTCTATAGTGTAACAGATTTATTATAATTACCCTAAATTACTTTTAAAAATTACAGTGAACTCTAAAACATTAAGCTTCTACTTCAAAACGCCTTATCACCTGGGGCAGATAATGGATCAAATCAGTGGCCACCAGCCCCCGCTCACCTTTGTCCAGAGCCGCCTGGTCTCCCGCTGCGCCATGCAGGTATACTCCGGCTACGGCCGCTTGCTGGGGGTTTAAACCCTGGGCAATCAAGGCGGTGATAATGCCGGTAAGGACATCCCCGCTTCCGGCGGTGGCCATACCGGGATTACCCGTCATGTTAATAAATACCTCCCTGGTGGGAGTAGCAACAATCGTATGGTGCCCTTTGAGCACCAGGGTCAACCCGTGCTCCTCGGCAAAATCCCGGGCTGTTTCAAGTCGCCGGGATTGGATCTCTTCTATGGATTTGCCGGTAAGACGCCCCATTTCACCCGGATGGGGTGTCAAAACCAGGGGGACCTGACGGTTTTTTAAGATATCGGTATCGCCCTCCAGGGCGTTCAAACCGTCGGCGTCAATCACCAGGGGAATGCCGGAATTCTGAAGTATAAAATTGATTATGGTCCTTGCTTCCGAATATCGTGACATACCCGGCCCTACTGCACCTACCGAGACCGTTCCCAGAAGATTGTCGATAGCCGGCAAAGCCTCTGGCGCTATTACGCCCTCGCCGTTCTGGGCCAGTGGGGCGGCCATCACTTCCAGCAGAGCGCTGTCAATAACCGGCACCAGCGACTCGGGAACCGCTGCCGTTACCAGCCCGGCTCCGCAACGCAGGGCAGCCCGGGAACTCATCATCACCGCACCGCTCATACCCGGAGAACCACCGATAATCATGGCATGTCCGTAGGTGCCTTTGTGTCCTTCCGGTTCGCGCTTTTTCAAAAGGGATTTGATCAACTTGTCATCTATAAGATTATGTTTCAGACCGGGATCGTTTAACAGGGGTAAAGGTATGGAAATATCAGCGACACTTAAGGTTCCCACATAATCCCGACCCGGTTTCAACAAAAGCCCAAGTTTGGGCAGAGCCAGAGTTACCGTGTGGGTGGCCTGTACCGCAGCACCGTAAACTTTGCCGGTGTCTGCCTCCACCCCCGAGGGAATGTCAACCGCAACTACCGGCCGGCGGCTCCAGTTCAAAATGTTTACCACCCGGGATTCAAACTCGTTAACTCCCCCTTTAAGTCCTATGCCATAGATTGCATCAACTACCAGATCAGCGGATAAAACGCTCATCATAAAGCGGTCCAACCCTGATTCGGCCTGCAAGGGGTATATTGGCGCCTTAATTCGTTTAAGTATCTGGTAGTTGGTCAGGGCGTCGGGAGTCAGGTTGTTTTCATCCCCCAGCAGGAATGTATCCACCTGGGCTCCGGCATTGATTAAATGACGGCTTACCACCATGCCATCCCCGCCGTTGTTTCCTTTTCCAGACAGCACGCTAACTTTCTTTCCCGGACAGCTTCCCAATATATCCTCAATTGCCTCAACCGTTCTTAGCCCTGCGTTTTCCATTAAGATTATGCTGGGTATCCCAAAATCCAGGCTGGCCTTTTGATCAATATCCTTCATTTCCTGAACTTTTGCGATCTTCACGGCTCACTCTCCTTTTCGCGCTACGGCCATAGCTACGGCCTGCTGCAGGGAATGACTGAGGCTGAGTACAATGCTGCCTATCCCGGATTCACAATGAAACTCGGCAGCCCGGCCATACAGATGAACCAGGGGTCTGCCATCCGGGTCGTTAAGCACTTCAATATCCTGGAAGCGCACCCCCTGCATGAATCCACTATGCAGCTTTTTTACGGCTTCTTTGGCGGCAAAGCGAACAGCCAGAGAAGGGTACGGGTTGCTGAACCGGTAGCAATAATCTAGCTCGGCCCGGGTAAACACCCGCCCCAGAATCCTGGGAGTTCGCTCTACGGTTTGTTTAAAGCGTTCGATTTCAATTATATCTACTCCCGCCAGCACCCTATCACCCCTTTCAGAGCGATATAAAAATCAGGCCTCTTCCATCGTTCGCTCTAATTGCTTACAACGACATGTATAAGTTGAAGGGTCTTTTGGCCCCTTCAGACCGTCGACAAAAGCGAATAGCTGCGTTGCTCGACAGTCCTGCTCAATCAACGTACTAGTGTACGCCTCAATCGCAGGCCTATCTCGCGCCTTGCTCATCATTATATTTTTGAGCAAAGCGAAATGAAATCGTGGTGCCTGGATGGTGCTTCGCTTTTGTCGCTCGCTCTGGCAACTTGCCGACTCTGTCGACAAGTTGAAGGGGCTTTTGGCCCCTTTATGTCTGTCTAAATATTTTGTTTAGCCAGGCTGGCCAGTTCGGCTCGCTCTTCGGCATTAAATATTTTATCCACATCCAGCATCAGCAACAACCGGTCATTGAGTTTACCAATACCGACCAGGTATTCTGCGGAAATGTTTTTTATTACCGCCGGTGGAGCTTCAATATGATCTGAGGACAGGCGTAAAACTTCACTCACTTCATCAACCATTATTCCGACGGTGTTGCCGTTAACGTCTACAACCGCGCTGGTAGTCCCCGCTTCCTGGGAGCTGGAACCTAAATTAAATCTCTTTTTAAGGTTTATTATAGGTATTATTTTGCCCCGTAAACTCATAATTCCTTCTACAAAATCAGGGGTCTGCGGCAAACGAGTAGGAGCGTTGACCTGAATGATCTCTTGCACCTTGGTTATTGGTATGGCATATTCGATGACTCCATCGGCCTGCTGCAACTTAAACACAACCAGCTGTACTTCCTGTTCCACCAATATTCCTCCCTCCAGGCAACACCGCATATTACGACGCTCCCGTTTTTAAGCGCGGGTAAATCCTATACCAGAAATTATACCTCTTGATTTACATTTTTCCTTCAGAAAGGTCGAAATTTCTTTTGATTGTCAAATTTACCTCATGGGGAAAAATCGCGAGAAGGGCCCTAGGGGATGGTATAGAAAGGGACTTAGCACATTTCGTCGCAGTTTACCAGGCTTCCCAGGCACTGTTGCAGGGTATTGTAAAGCTCATTTCTGGTAAAAGGCTTGCTCAGGTAATAATTGCATCCCACCTGCAGACAGCGTTCAACATCAGTGGTCATGGCGTAGGCAGTTAAAGCAACGATCGGTATATAGCTCCAAATCTCATTCTGGCGAATCATCTGGGTGGCTTGAAATCCGTTCATAACCGGCATCTGCATATCCATTAAGATTATATCGGGCCTGAATTTATTTAACATGGCTATACACTTTTCGCCATTATCCACCGAAATCACTTCACAGCCCAGGTCCTCCAGCATGTACTGAATGAGTTTGCGGTTTATTTTTATATCCTCGGCCAGCAAAACCTGCGGCCGGACACTTCTCTGCCGAATAGGGTAGCTCGTTTCATAGGCTCCTGGTTGTTCAAAAACATTTTTACCCATGGAAGCCTTTTTCAGCAGCAAGACGAAAGAAAAAACCGAGCCAACCGGATGGTTGGGTTCACACCATATTTCTCCGCCCATGATGTTGATAAACTGTTTGCAGATCGCCAGCCCCAAACCATTGCCATGGTCGTTGCGAACCTGGTCTATCTGAACGAAAGGTTCAAAAATCCTGGCCACTGAATCACCGGCTACCCCGATACCTGAATCTGAAACCGAAAATAGAAGGGCGCACTTGTCATCATCGTCTATGAACCTGGTGCGATCAAGACTTACCTTCACCTTAATAAATCCCTGATCGGTATATTTCAATGCGTTGGTAAGCAGGTTTATCAAAACCTGGCGTATTTTCCCCTCGTCTCCGATCACCTGGAGAGGAGCCGCATCATCCCAATCCAGTTCCACCTTGAGCTGTTTACCCTCCATATGCGGCTGAATCATAAGGATCATCTGTTTTACCAGGGTCTTTAAGTCAAAGGGGTTCTCATTCAATTCCACCTTTTGTTCTTCAATTTTGGAAATGTCCAGGAGGTTATTGACTAGCAGCAGGAGCTGCCTTGCACAGTATTCAATAGTCTCCACGCTTTCCCGGTGGTTTTCATCGCTGTTTCCACGGGTTAGACGCTCACAATAGCCGAGTATGCCTAATAGAGGAGTGCGGATTTCGTGGCTGATCTGGGCTAAGAACTGGCTTTTGGCCCGGTTGGCCTTACGGTCCGCCTGGCCTGCGTTTACGATATCGGTTACATCGTTTAACGACAGCAGGTAGAAAAGCTCATCTTCTTCAAAAAAAATGTTGCTGAGCGATACCTTCAAGCTGCAGGTCCGGCCTCCAGGCAGCCTGACCTGTTCGATAAGGCGCGGCTCCCTTTTTCTGTTTGCAGTCATAGGCGAAAGTGCGGACAGGGGTACAAAACTCATCAAATGCTGCCCCCGGATATTTTCGCCAGGCTTGGCCAGCAATTCCTGGGCTCCTTGACTCAATTCCCTTATCCGCCACATCTGATCGCACACCAAAACTGCCTGCTGCAGTTGCCTTATCAGGTCAAAGCCCAGGCTGGTCGCAATGCTTATATTATCAGATTCATCTATTTTCACGGCCTGCACCGGCCAAGATTTGTCCTGAAGAGGATTATTGTCTACCATCTTTTAACCACACCGACCTTACTTTTTTTCCATGGCAAGCGTAATAAATAAACAACTTCTCTTTTATTCCCAATTCTTACTTCTTTGTTACCAAAGACCGAATTCCTGCCGCTTTGCACGAACAACCGGATTTAGAACACAAACGGTCGAGATTGGTTACTCAACGGTCATAATTAAACCAGGCGAGTGTTTTGCGCACATAAGTGTTCATATGGAAAGTATAACCATGGTCTGGTATTATTAACCTAGTAGATCTACCCTGATTCAATATATTATCAATGGTTAAGTTAAGCATGGGGAGAAGGTGTTAATGATGTTGCTGGACGTGTTTGTTTTAGAGGATGAGAATTACACACTGCGCTTCCTTGAAAAACTGATCTCAGAGCATCCTAACGTGGAATCAGTCCGGGGATTCTCTTCCGGTTCCAGCCTATGCGAAGCGCTTCAAAATCACCAGCCGGACATCATATTTCTCGATATAGAGCTTGCACCGAGTGAAGCACTAAATGGAATCGACCTGGCTAAACAGATATATGCGGCCAACCAGGGCATTTTGCTGGTATTCGTTACCGGTTATGCCAGCTACGCCCTGGAATCTTTCAGAGTTCACCCCTTTGACTACCTTTTAAAGCCCATCAATAAAGAACGTCTCGAAAAAATAATAAAAGAAGCCGCCCAGCGTATCGAAATGCAACTTAGTGCCACTTCCCCCTATCTGGACCACAGCAAAACGGTTATAAAAACCAGCGACGGACTAGCCTTTATCGACTGGAATGAGGTTTACTTTATCGAAAAGCAAGGCCGGAGAGTTTTAATTCATGGCCAGCATGGAGTATGCAAAGCCAGGTATCTCCTCCATGAACTGGAGCCTTTTCTGCCCGAACAGTTTATCCAGGCCCACAAGTCTTTCATCGTAAACCGGGATAAAATTTATCTCCTTCGCGACGTGGGCAATCAATCGTTTGAAGTCACTTTCAGCGGTTATGATACGGTGGCCCTTATGAGCCGGGCCAAATTCCGAGAATACCACCGCGACTTTGCCCCGTCATTATAACATCTGATAATAGTTGATATACCACTTATTTCTGTGGTATTTATTTCAGCCCACTTTATCCCCGTATCATCTTTCCCCAATCGGAATATTTGCATATTGTCCCCAGCTTAAAAATACTGTAATATTAGTTTAATTCCTCAATACACAAAATGACGATGACAGGAAATAGTAAGCTGCTCCTCGGGCTACAGAGAACCGCTGCTTGGTGCGAGGCGGTCGAAGAGGCAAGCCGAACTCATCCTGGAGTTGCCGACCGAAATCATTTTAGAAAGTAGGCTCGGACGGAACTTCCACCGTTAAAAGGAAGGGGATATCGGATCTTAGGATCCCGCATTCTAATGGAGTGAACGGCAATAGCCGTTAATTTGAGTGGTACCGCGGAGTTAAACCCTTCGTCTCAGAGTTCTGAGCGAAGGGTTTATTTTTTTATCAAGGATGGAGGAGAAATATGTTAGAACTACGAATCAATGGGTTTGGCGGGCAGGGCTCCGTTACCCTGGCTCACTTATTGGCGCAGGCTGCACTGGAAAACGGTGAGCAGGGCCAGGCCTTGCCTTTCTTCGGGGTGGAACGCCGCGGAGCGCCGGTGCGGGCAGCAGTACGCATGTCCCCCACCACTATCCACGCGCACAGTCAATGCGAGCTGCCGAATTACGTGGTAGTGATGAGCGAAAAGCTCACCGAAGCAGCGATCAGTGAAGGTATTTCTGATTGCGGCACCGTGATCATCAATGCTCCCCACGCCGCAGCCGTGGAGAAGCATACTACCTGGCAGGTTGACGCCGAGGCCATCGCCCACGAAGCCGAGTTATTCTCGCCCGACGGGCCCTTAATCAATGTACCTCTGTTTGGAGCGGTGTGCCGGGTGCTAAACATCCCCCAAAATATTATGGAACAAACTATCATGAACAAATGGCCGGGCAGCAACGGCGCGCGCAATCTGGGAGCCGCCGGTAAGGCTTATAACACGGTAAAACAGGTTAGCGTATAGCACTGTTAAGCATTGGAAGACACTGTCTGGCAGTTTCTTTAGCACCGCTGCAACCAGGCTAAGGGATTAGAATTAGCGGCCTGTTTTGTTATCAGAAACCCGACTGCTCAAAGAAGCGAGGGACATCCTTATTAATTAGCGAAGCGAATGTAATCGTGGTGCCCTTAAGGGTGGTTTTTTCGCCTCGTTATATACGGATAGCGAAAGGAATGGAGACAAATGAAATCAGTTACGAAATCGTATCGGCCCATTTCCTGGCCGATGATGGGCTCCGGCGGTGACACCGGTTCCTGGCGAGTACACCGTCCGGTGGTTGACTCTCAGATATGCAATAAATGTCAATTTTGCTGGGTATATTGTCCGGAAGCGGTCATTGACCGCAAGGAAATTACCATTGATTACCGCTACTGCAAGGGCTGCGGCGTGTGCGCCGCAGAATGCCCCACCGGCGCCATCACCATGGTAAAGGAGGAGGATTAGCGATATGAAAACAGCGCAAGTTAAAATGGAAACCGGCGCCTATGCCGCAGCCCTGGCCGTAAAAAGCGCCCGGGTGGATGTAGTGCCCGGCTATCCCATCACCCCTCAGACCAGCATTATGGAGGCAGTGGCCAGCATGGTTGAAAATGGCGAGCTTAACGCCCGCTTCATTCCGGTGGAAGGCGAACACAGCGTTCTGGCCGCTGCTGTGGCCGCTTCTGCGGCTGGCGCCCGCGTTTTCACTGCCACCTCAGCGAACGGCCTGCTGTACATGCACGAGGTCTTACACATGGCTTCTGGCGGACGTCTGCCGGTCGTAATGTGCAACGTCAACCGCGGTATTTTTGCCCCCTGGACCCTGTGGGCCGATCATCAGGACTCATTTGCCCAGCGTGATACAGGCTGGATCCAATATCACTGCTCCTCCAATCAGGAGGTTTTCAACACCATTTTACAGGCTTTTTGGGTAGCCGAACAGATCAATATCCCGGTGATGGTTAACTTTGACGGCTTTGCGATTTCTCATTGTCTGATGCCCCTGACCCTGCCAGCCCAGGAGGATATTGACCGTTTCCTGCCCCCGCATGAACCGGAATGGCGGCTCGACCCGGCTCATCCCTCTTCCTTCAGCAATGTGACCATGGCGGCCGAATACGCACCCTTCCGGCAGATGCTCTCCGACGATATTTTGGCATCCATACCGCTGGTGAAGCAAGCGGCCCAGGAATATAAAGATATCACCGGTATGTGGGATGGAGACACCATCGACACTTACCGGCTGGAAGACGC
>JBDKUE010000026.1:0-12998 GCA_039679855.1 Syntrophomonas sp. | reverse complement strand
TCCGGCAGATGCTCTCCGACGATATTTTGGCATCCATACCGCTGGTGAAGCAAGCGGCCCAGGAATATAAAGATATCACCGGTATGTGGGATGGAGACACCATCGACACTTACCGGCTGGAAGACGCTGAAGTGGTGGCCTTTGCCGTCAACAGCATGGCGGCTGAATTAAGACTTTCCATCGATATCCTGCGCGAGCAGGGCATCAAAGCCGGCCTGCTCAGACCGCGCCTATATATACCTTTCCCAACCGAGGATATCATCAAAGCCCTGCCGCAAAATGCGCAGGTAATGGTACTGGATCGCAACTATAACTTCGGCCACCCCGGCGGAATTCTGGCTTCAGAGCTGAAAAGCGTGCTCTTTGGCCGGCGCAACGACATAACGGTTAAAAACCGGGTAATGGGGATTGGTGGTATCGATCTGACCCGCCGCTTCATGGCCGACGAGATTCGCGCCATGATGGATGAAAAATAAACCTAGACCATGAAAGGAATGGATGAGATATGGCTACCAGTATAAAGAAATTACCGGATACTGAGCAGGTTTTGAGCGGCAACGGGGCCTGCGGCGGCTGCCCGGCTACCATGGCCCTGCGCATTGTGGGCAAGGCTTTGGGGCCCAACGCCATAATGCTGCTGACCCCCGCCTGCGCGGTAGCCAGCATGGGCATGACCCCCAAGCTAGGCTACAACTGGCCCTGCATTAATATTACCTTTGCGTCCGCTGGCTCTTCGGCCTCCGGTATCAGCAACGCGGTTGAAATAATGAAGGAAAAGGGCCGCCTGCAAGGCGAGCTGCCCACCGTATTTAGTTGGGTGGGCGACGGCGGAACCTATGACATCGGTTTCCAGGCGCTTTCAGCCGCAGCCGAGCGCAACGAAAATATCATTCACTTTTGCTATAACAACGAAGCCTACAGCAACACCGGTGTACAACGCAGCGGTGCCACCCCGCGCGGCACCTGGACTACCACCACCCCCACCGGCAAGCGCCAGCCCAAGAAAAACATGGCCCAGCTGATGCTGGAGCATAATATTCCCTACGTGGCTACCGCCACCGTTGCTTACCCCGGCGACCTGTACGACAAGGTTGTAAAAGCCAAAAGTATCCGGGGAATGAAATATATCGAAATTCTGGCCCCCTGCTATTTAGGCTGGCAGTTCGATATGGCTGAAACCGTAAAGCTGAGCCGTATGGCGGTACGCAGCGGTGCGTGGCTGTTATGGGAAGCGGAAAATGGCAAGATCAGCTTTAATAGTCCCAGCAAGCTTATCATCGACGGCAAAAAGGGCGCTGTCCCGGTGGATGAATACGTAATGAAGCAGGGCCGTTTCAACCGCCTGCTTAAAGGCCCTGATGCTCCCGAGCGGATTGCTGAAATTCAAGGCGATATAGACCACCAGATCGCTTTTATGCGGGAACGGGCCAAGATTACGATTTAGTTTTCACTATGTTTAATAAAGCCAGGGGGAACCCCCCTGGCTTTATCTACTTTCTTATTTAATCATGCCCATAGCCCGGTAGGTTTCCTCATCCATCTCTCCGGTAACCTTCAAACCGTGCCATACCTGGTAGTACTTTACAGCCAGTTCGGTCATATTGCCAAAGCGTCCATCGGCCCGGTCCAATTCAATTCCCAGTTCCTTCAACCGGCTTTGAACGTAAACCACCTGCTGACCATAGGAATTCTTTTTAACCTTGACGGGCTTCATATTCTTCGGAAACATTTTGCCGTTCTCAACTATCCTCACTGTAATCCCCAACGGCACCTGTGGATACAGCTTTTCCACATCCCGGTTGAACATGCGAATGCAGCCATGGGAGGCAAAGGTTCCTATAGAATAAGGCTTGTCGGTTCCATGGATCCCAAAAATCCCCCAGGGTACATTCAATCCCATCCAGCGAGTGCCGAATCCGTTTCCCCAGTTAAGGCATTTCTGAACCACTCTCCATTCACCAAGAGGAGTGGGAGTCTCACTGGTCCCCACCGCTACCGGATATTTTGCTATTTCCTTACCCTCCTCGATCAGCTTTATGGTTCTGGTAGCTACGTCAATTTCTAGATACAGCCGCTTTTTATCGGGTATGGCACTATCAGTGGGCAGATTCGGTTCCCCGTCAGGTCCATAGAACAGGTTTTTCCATACTACGTCAGAGACCGACCCGGATGGCTCCAGGCCGTTGGCCAGCTGAAACAGGCGGATGGCCGAACTGGTTTCAAGGTTGTAATAACCGGTAGTCTCAAGATCATAGCCCAGTTCCTTCAAACGAGCCTGCACCATCCACACCGCATCGCCGTGCATTGGTGGGTCTTTAACAAAAAGGGCGGGATAATCAGTTCTGTCAATGCTGGGGTTTGCATCTTCCGGTTGCGGTCCGATTTCATTATATAAAGCTCTGGCATTAAAAGGGCAAACTCCCGTTGTGATAATTGCCAGCAGCAATAAAAGGATGCTCAGACGGCTTCTCAAATACCTCACCCTCCCTGGTTATTTCCCGGACTCCCAACCCGGGCAAAGGGATACCACCCCTTATTTATCTATTTTTAGGCAGGAAAAAATATAACTGTTTTTGTTGGTGAAACAATTATCCATTAAGCTATAGGCCTCTGGTTTGTTCTTGTAGTTCAGCCAGGGAATCGATAGGAGGCTGACAGGTATGCCCGCAACAGAGGTAAGCAACTGCCCTGCCATCATTCCCCGGCAGAGCGCGAAGCCCGGACAAAATGTCGTATTCCGATGGGGCCAGACCTTCTTCTTTGAGAATAACATGAGTAAAAGGATGGTAGGCAGAGCTTATTTCATCAAGCATCTGAACCGTATCCTGTTGTTTACGGCTGCCGACAATGCTCACATCGCTTCCCGGCACCAGATAATAAAGCAAGGCTATCATATAAAATGTGTGAGCGCTGGGAGCACCCGCTGCCTGACCGGCGAAATGCCGCATCAACTGAACAGCCCTTTCTTCTAATCCTGACTCGCCGGTCAGACGAGCCAGACGCAGCAGATTTAAGGCTGCCACCGAGTTTCCTGATGGCAGGGCGCCGTCATAAACCTCTTTGGGGCGGTGAATAAGATTCTCAGCATCGGAGCCGTAGAGGAAAAAGCCAGCCGATTCCTCATCCCAAAAGTATTTAATCATATCCTTATTTAATTCCAGGGCAGTTTTTAAGTCCTGCGGATCATAATCGGCTTGATACAATTCAATCAAGGCCCAAATGAGGAAAGCATAGTCGTCAACATAGGCTTCGTAACGAGCGTCTCCCTCCCGGTAGCGAGCCAGCAATCGCCCGTCTGGCCGGCGCAGGCGGGTTAGAAGAAATTGGACCGCTTCCCTGGCTGCCTCCAGGTAGGCCGGTGCCTTCATAATCCGGGCTCCCATAGCCAGGGCAGCTATCATCAAGGAATTCCAGGAGCCCAGGATCTTATCATCTTTCTCGGGCCGGGGCCGTTGTTCACGCTTTAAAAGCAGGGCCTCCTTCATCCTGCTCAACTTACCCTCTGCTTCGGCTTCAGGCAGACCTTTGCGCAGGTTGGGCACGCTGCTGCCTTCATAGTTGCCTTCCTGACTGATTCCATACGTTGCGCAGAACTCCGCTGCCTCATCCCCTAGAACATCTGCCACCTGTTCAGTACGCCAGACGTAAAAACGCCCCTCAACCCCTTCGCTGTCCGCATCCTCAGCCGAATAGAAGCCTCCCTCGGGTGAGCGCATATCCCTCAGGATATATTCAAATATCTGAATGGCCACCTGGCGGTAAAGCCCTCGGCCGCTGGTCTGAAAGGCTTCCAAGTAAGCCATCGCCAGCAGAGCATTGTCATAGAGCATTTTCTCGAAATGGGGAATCAACCATTGCCGGTCTGTTGAATAACGGGCGAACCCGCCCCCCAGGTGGTCGTAGATGCCGCCCCGGTACATGGCCTCCAGGGTCTTCTCAACCATTTCCAGGGCTTTTTCCTCCTTATAGTGGTGGTGATAGCGAAGCAGAAAAAGCAACTGGTGAGGGGAAGGGAACTTGGGCGCCCGGCTGAACCCTCCATAATCAGGATCAAAGCTCTTTTCCAGATAGCGGCAGGCCTGGCGAAGCATCTTTTCCTCCAGCTCCCCCTGTCTGTTAATATCCGCTTCCCGCTTGAGCCAATCCCGGATCCTTTCACCGGATGTGTCTACTGATGAACGATCGTTTTTCCATAAATCAAGGATTCGAGGTAAAAGCTCATCCATCCCGGTCATCCCCCGCTGGCTGCGAGGAGGCAGATAGGTGGCGGCAAAAAAGGGTAGCTTTTCCGGGGTCATAACAATAGTCAAGGGCCAGCCGCCATGACCGTTTAAAGCCTGGCAGACCGACATATATATAGAGTCAATATCAGGCCGCTCTTCACGGTCCACTTTGACACACACAAAACCATCGTTTAACACAGCTGCTATTTCAGCATTCTGGAAGCATTCCCTATGCATGACATGGCACCAATGACAACTTGAATAACCAATACTTAGAAAGACTGGCATCTGTTTACTGGCAGCTTCTTTAAAAGCTTCTTCCCCCCAGGAATACCAATTAACCGGATCATAGGCATGAGCCAGTAAGTACGGGCTTTTTTCGTTTATGAGACGATTAACATACTTAGATTCAGGCATGAAATATACTCCCTGTCTTCTCTATGATAATTTAGTTTGGAATTTTGACTTTAGACTTATGCGAGTAGCACTGCATTTAAAAATTGTTATCTCCCAATATTATCTTGCTGGAAATATTGCATCCCAATTTAATTCTATAATGTTATAATTTAAATAATGTATTTTTATATCATGTGTTGTCGAAATTTACGAATATACCCAAGGCATCCCTTGTTTTCGCGGAATTGAGAATATTTTATTCATTTATGAGGTGTGTAAAGTGATTAAAAATGAAGAAATCTTGTCTCGTTTGGCCGCAGGGGTCAGGGAAATGGATGAAGAGCTTGCAGTAAAAGCTTCTCATGAAGCTTTAGACAATAAAATGGAAGCCGTAACAGCGATTAACCTTGGTTTGGTGGTCGGGATGAATCAGGCTGGCGAACTATATGAACAGGAAGAATATTTTGTACCGGAATTATTGTTGTGTTCTGATGCCATGTACGCTGGTTTAAATGTTCTCAGTCCACATGTGGAACGAATAGCTGGAGAAGACAGGTACAAGGTAGTAATCGGTGTTGTTGAGGGTGACACCCACGACATCGGTAAAAACCTTGTAAAACTAATGTTAGAAGTGGCTAATTTTGATATATATGATTTGGGCCGGGATGTACCACCGGCAAGTTTTATCCGTAAAGCTAAAGAAATAAACGCCGATATAATATGTTTATCTACTCTAATGTCAACTACCATGGATAAAATGGGCGAGGTTATAGATTTATTATCACAGGAAGGTCTGCGCGAGAGGGTTATCGTCATGGTAGGAGGCGGACCTATATCTCAGGCTTTTGCAGATCGCATCGGAGCTGATGGCTACTCTGAAAATGCCATCGCAGCAGTTAAGACTGCCCAAAGGCTCATGTCCGAAAAGAAGGCGGCTGTTTAATGATTACGCCCAAAGATAGATTAATTAATGCGTTGAACGGAGAAAGTGTTGACCGCCCTCCCTGTATATGTCCGGGAGGGATGATGAATATGATTACTGCTGAAATCATGCATCAGCTTGGCAACCAGTGGCCCGAAGCCCACCAGAATCCTCAAGCAATGGCCGGTTTGGCCCTGGGGGTGCATCGTTTATCCGGCATCGAAAACCTTGGAGTTCCCTTTTGTATGACGGTGGAAGCTGAAGCGATGGGAGCCAAAGTAAATCTGGGAAACATGGTGACGGAACCCCGGGTGATAGACTATCCCCTATCTCAAATGCAGGATTGGAGCAGCCTGCCCGATTTTAATCCAGAAACGGGTAGAATGGGGATGGTGTCTGCTGCTGTAAACATCCTGGCGGAAAATAGATTTGGCCTTCCTGTGATTGCTAATTTGACCGGCCCGATTAGTCTCGCCACCTCACTTATTGAGCCTATGACCTTTTTTAAAGCTATGGGTAAACAGGCTCAAGATGTACATGCTTTTTTATCTTTTATAACAAATAATTTGCTGGTCTATGGCAAAGCCCTGCTTAAGGCCGGGGCGCAAGTTATAACTATTGCCGACCCCAGTGCCACCGGGGAGATTTTGGGTCCACGTCGCTTTTCCGAATTTGCCCTCCCCTATTTGAATCTGCTTTTGGAAGGTCTAAAGGACGATTCTGAAGCAAGTATGGTGCACATCTGCGGCCAGTTGCACAGCATATTCCCAGAGCTCAACCAACTGAAAACCGGGGCTATAAGTATTGATTCGGCAACCAGTGTCGCCAAACTCAAGACCGCCCTTTTTGACAAGATTATTGTGGGCAATGTTAGCACCCAGCTGCTGCAAAATGGACAGCCCCTGCAAATTAAAGCTTCTGCCTTAAACTGTCTGAACAAAGGTGCGACTGTATTGTCCCCCGCCTGCGGAATCAGCACCCTCACACCCCTGTCAAATTTGAAGGCTATGGTTGATGCTGTTCACGAGTTTAATTACCAGAACAGTGGAGAGCGGGGCAATGATTGATACAACAGCTTCCAGTTTTGGAGAATTACATATTGTCTCTAACAGCGATGGGGAATTAAAGCGGCTCATAGACCTGCTCGAAGAATCGGGTATTGAGTTGGAAAGCTCCTGTGCGGGCACGGGAACCTGTGGGAAATGCCGGGTGCAGATTATAAGAGGAGAATGCAGCCCAATCGGGTCGGAAGAATTAGAACTCTTATTGCCAGGAGATATTGCTAAAGGTATTCGCCTGGCTTGTTATTGCACGATATGTGACGAAGTTACACTGCGCATCGAAGCAACCAGCAACGACCTGAGGATTTTAGAAAACGGTTCGTTCCCAAATTTAGAATTCCAGCCGGCAATACATAAAAGGCTTCTGCCAGCAGCGAAGCAAAATCAAGGGAATTCAGTGGGAGACCAAATTGGGGGTCAATGTATTTCAAGTACGGAGTGTCTTTCTTCGCTTAATTTCCCGGGCTTAATAGAAGAAAATACCCATTCATCGAATCTGACCGCAATTTTTCGGGCTAATAAATTGATTGGGCTGGAAGCCGGCGACAGCACTCAGCAGTGCTATGGAGTGGCCTTAGATATTGGAACCACTACAGTTGTAGCCGCACTCAGAAACCTCCACAGCGGTGTTGAACTGGCAGTAGCATCTGAACTGAATCCTCAAACATCGTGTGGTCTAGATGTCTTGTCTAGAATTCAATACACCTGCAAAAGACCCCACGGTCTTAGCAGATTAAACAGCCTGATAATAGAATGCATTAATAGATTGATCGCCCAGCTTTGTGAGCATAGTGGGATAAGCAAACTGCATATATATGAAATTGCCGCAGCCGGTAATACAGTTATGCTGCACCTTCTGCTGGGAGTTAGTCCGGCATCAATAGGACAAGCACCCTACAATCCCGTATTCATGCAAGGTCAGTTAGTAAACGCTAATAGTACGGGTATTTCTATTTCACCGTTTGCCCAATTATACTGTCTACCTTCGGTATCAGGTTTTATTGGAGCTGATATTGTAGCGGGGATTGTAGCTACCGATTTGGATAGTCAAACGGGTAACGTTCTGTTTATTGATCTGGGCACAAATGGCGAGATAGTGCTCCGCCAAGGCGAAAATCTCATAGCCTGCTCAACCGCAGCCGGACCAGCCCTTGAGGGGATGAATATTGCCTGTGGAATACGGGCTGCCAGTGGTGCGGTGGAAGAAGTATGGCTGCAGAATGATTCAATGTACTGGCGAACCATTGCCGGGGATTTGCCTCAGGGGTTATGCGGCAGCGGATTATTGGATTTGGTTGTCGCCATGCTTGATGGCGGACTCCTTAAAACCAACGGTAGAATTATCGAAAAAAGCCAATATGCAGGTCTTCATCCGCAAAGCGCACTGCTGCTGCAGCTTGATGAAACGGCCGGGAAAAGAAGGTTCTGGCTGGTGCCTTCAACAGATGCGGGGCAAAAAGGGGTTTATATCAGCCAAGCTGACATACGGCAGGTGCAACTGGCCAAAAGTGCTATTGCTTCCGGGGTAAAAACTTTACTTGCCCAGGCACATTTAACTGAATCAGATATTGACAGGGTGTACCTGGCCGGCGCATTCGGCGCCTGCCTGCGGCCCAGAAGCCTGGTCCGTTTGGGATTTCTCCCTGAAAATTGTGAAGATCGAATTTCTTTTATGGGTAATACTGCCCAGGTTGGTGCAGTTATGGCCTTGTTATCAAGTAGCATTCGGCACCGAATGGAGGAGCTCAGACAAAAGGTTGCTTACATCAGGCTGGAATCATACCCGGACTTCGAGAAACTCTTTGTGCAAAATATGGGTTTCCCATCGAAAGCGTAACCTTGTTTTTTGGGCGAACATTTATCATGAAATGCCCAAAGCAATGACCGTAGGGGGGGTTATTAATGAATAAGCTTTCTAGAGATGAAATGACACCCAAGGAACGAATGGCGGCATTTTTCTCCGGCCGGGAAATAGATCGGATTCCCTGCATGCCAATAATCGGCGAGCACGCCTGCCGACTCATAGGTGTTCCAGTAGCAGACTACTGCCATTCTGCAAAGTTGATGGCTGAGGGACAGATTAAAAGCTTTAACACCTATGGTGCTGATTCGGTTGGGATTGGCCCCAGCCTGTTTGGAATAGCGGAAGCCATGGGGACTAAATTGACTTATCCGCATGATGGTATACCCTATGTTTCTCAACCAATATTAAGTGATTGGAAGCATTTTTCAAGATTGGCCCCCGCTGATCCTTATCGAGACGGAAGACTGCCGCTTTTTTTGGAAACGCTCCAGAGGATTAATGATAAAATCGGGGATCAGGTAGGGATAGGCAGCTCTGCGGGAGGTCCATTCACAGCCGCTGCCGCAATTCGAGGCACCGAATGCTTTCTAAAAGATATGCGCAAAAATCCCGAGATAGTGCACCGCCTGTTGAAACTGGTAACCGAAAGTGCTTTGCGTTATATCGATGCAGTCTGCGACCTGGGCTTTAAACCCAGCCTGGCCGACCCAGTCGCCTCGGGCACTTTGATCAGTGCGGCACAATTCCGCGAATTTGCCCAACCCTATTTAAAAATCTGTGCCGACCGTATTAAGAGCCGCTGTGGCAGCGGTCCGATGCTTCATATTTGCGGCAACAGCAGTCGTATATGGCCCGATATGGTGGATGTAGGAGCGACTATTCTGAGCCTGGATAATGTTATAGATCTAGAGGAAGCCAAAAATACGGTGGGCGACAGGGTATGCATTACCGGTAATGTAAAACCCGTCGATACCTTGATGAAGGGCAATCGTGAACAGATATATGCTGAATCCAGGGAATGCCTGCGTAAAGCTTATGACAACCCCAAAGGGTATATTTTAGCTTCAGGCTGTGGCGTTCCCCCGGATACGCCGCCGGAAAATATCCTGGCATTTATGGATGCTGCAAGGATATACGGCAGATATCCTCTTAATCCTGAAAACTGGTCATAAGCAGTATTGATGCGCTATATACGCTTTGTGGCGGGATGAAAACATTAATTAAAACCGCCAAATTTTAAAGGTGGGTTCACTCTTGATAGAAATAAATAATTTATACAAATCCTATGGAAACAATGACGTTTTAAAAAATATTACTTTAACTGTCGGTGACAGAGAAATTCACGGTTTAGTTGGTAGAAGTGGCGTTGGCAAATCAACGCTTTTAAGGTGCATTAATGGTCTGGAAAAATACAATGCCGGTAGTTTAAAAATAGATGGATTTGAGATACAACAGCACAGTAGTAAGGAGATAAGGCATTTTAGAAAAAACATAGGCATGATATTTCAAAATTTTGCTTTGATGGAGCGTAAAACCGTATATCAAAATGTGGCTCTACCCATGAAATGTTGGGGGTACAAAAATGATGAGATAGATAGACGAGTTCGAGAATTGTTAACGATTGTTGATATTGAAGATAAGATTCATGAGAGACCGAAGGTTCTGAGTGGCGGCCAAAAACAAAGGGTGGCCATCGCCAGAGCACTGTCTTTGAATCCTAGAATTTTGTTGTGTGATGAAGCTACTTCCGCCTTAGATCCCAAAACTACCAGATCTATTCTTTTGCTTTTGAAAGAAATTAATACGGTTTTCGGAATAGCTATAGTCTTTGTCACCCATCAAATGTCAATAGTCAAACAAATCTGTCATAGAGTATCGATACTGGAGGACGGGGAAATTTCAGCACAAGACGAGGTCAGCAGCCTATTTTTCAATCAACCAAAATCTCTTACCAATCTTTTAGGTGAAGAGGAGCCCGTTCCGGGCGAGGGCATAAATATTAAAATTACCCATGTTGAAAACAGTATAAGCAGCAACATATTATCGAACATGGTTAAAGAATTGGATGTTGAGTTTTCGATAGTATCGGCAAAACTAGAATACTATAGGGATACCGCGCTTGGCTCTTTAATCATTAATGTTAATGAAGAGCATGCCCAAGCGATAAAAACCTATTTATCAAAACTTCCCATACAATGGGAAGTTTTGAGTAGAGAATCTCAAACTGCTTCGGGATAGGCAACCGAAAACTTATATGGTATAGGCGCTCTCGGTATTTACCAGCATAGGAGTTGTATCAGACAATGACTAGTTCTTCGTATGAATTAATAATAAAAATTATAGTCCCGGCACTGGGTAAAACCTTATTTATGGTTCTGGCTACAACTGTATGCGCTGCAATATTAGGTTTTTTAATGGCGGTGGTGATTGTCTTAACTGATAAAGATGGCATGCGGCCTAACAAATATATCTGTGAAACGCTGAGCACTTTGGTAAATATCATCAGATCGTTTCCTTTTATCATTTTGATGGTTTCGATAATTCCACTTACACGCTTTATTATGGGGACATCTATCGGTGAAAAAGCTGCGATCGTGCCCCTCACTATAGCCGCTGCCCCATATATAGCCAGAATTATAGAAACCGCTCTAAAGGAGGTGGATAAGGACCTCATTGAAGCCGCTAAATCGTTTGGTGCGTCAGATGCCCAAATTGTATTCAAGATCATGGTTGTAGAGGCGGTACCGGCCATAACATCCGGGATAACGCTGGCAGTGATATCTATTTTAGGGGCAAGCGCGGTGGCAGGCATTGTCGGCGCTGGTGGTCTCGGAGCTGTAGCGCTTTCATATGGCTACCAGAATTTTAATGAAACGCTAATGTACAGCACCGTCTTCGTAATCATTATTCTGGTGCAGGCGATCCAAACATTGGGCAACTTTTTATACTACAAATTGAAATAATCTTGGGAGGCATGATTCATGACCATTAAGAAAACCATCCTATTATTAGTTGCGTTATCATTCGTATTATTTGCCGCCGGCTGCGGCAAAGACGCTCAAAATCAAACAGCAAGCAATACCGCCGCTCCAAAAACAACTTATGTTGTTGGAACGACAGCATTATTCCAGGACATCCTGGTAGCCGCTAAACCCGATTTCGAGAAAAGCGGCTGCAAACTGGAGATCAAAGTCTTTGATGACGCCATTTCCCCCAATGTGGCTTTGAAAGAAGGCAGTATTGACGCCACTTTCCACCAGAATGCACCCTACCTGGTGGAATACAATAGAGAGCGTGGAACAGACCTCGCCCAGTACGAAAAAGGTCTGGTGACCACTTTTTACGGCCTGTATTCCAATAAAATCAAAAATCTCAGCGAATTGAAGGACGGCGGCAAAATCAGCGTTCCCAACGATGCTTCAAATCGGGTGAGAGCATTAAAAATGCTTGAAAAACTTGGTTTGATAAAACTCAAGGCGGGTGTGGCATTACCAACCGTTCTCGATATCGTAGAGAATCCAAAAAAGCTGGAGATAGTTGAAATGGATGGCTGGAGCATCGTCAATACCCTGGCGGATGTTGACTGTGGCGCTACATCATCCAGTGTAGCAGTTAAAGCCAAGATAGATCCCAAAACCGCTATCGCCCAGGACGGCTCCCAAGAAACCGGAGAATATGCGATGATCCTTGTGGTTACCAAGGAAAAATACGGTGACAACCTGACTAAACAGTTGTATGAATCTTTGAGAACCGAAACCGTTAAAAAAGCTCTGGTCGAGAAATATCAGGGTGGTATAGTTCCCCTATTTTAAAGATTAAATTTAGTTCCAGTTTCATAATAACCTTCTAAAAAGGGCTGCAGTTGCTGCTTACGGCATTCTATAGCCCTTTTATTTCTATCAGAATTCCTTCAACTGGCATATGCTTAATTTCCCTTGATTTTGGTGTCATTTATTTACATGGCACCAATGACAAGCGGAATAACCTATACTGAGGAAAACGGGCTTGTCTTCCCCTTTCGCTTTCCGAAAGGCTTCCCCTCCCCAGGCATACCAGTTAACCGGGTCATGGGCGTGCTGCAGCAAATAGGGGCTTTTTTCGTCTATCAGGCGATTTGATTCAGGCATGTTTCAACTCCCGTTGTTATTTTCTCAGCTTAGTCTTGGAAGTTATGCAGCCGATTATGTGTTCGATCCTATTTTGGTATTAAATTATGCCGAGCATGCCTTGGACGATTAAAATCTAACAATGGTTTCGGATAAAACAATTGCCGGTAAGGAACAGCTCCTTTACATTTTCTTCCTGGGCAAATTAAGACATTTTATTGATAATATTACCTAAGGTATAAATAATTACAAATTTCTAACCCTAAGGCTGATTTCTATAGTTTTTAGCTTATTTCAAATCCGAGAAGAATTTAAATTCATCTTTCCTGAACTCCGAACCAAATCAATGAATGTGGGACTTTGTCTAAGTAGTGTATGAAATATATGGCGAAATTTTGTTAAAAAAAGCTGGCTGAAGCTTAAAAATTATAAAGATGGGAGGTTAGATGTTATTCCTGGCATTGATTGCAATACGTCTTTGGGGAG
>JBDKUE010000117.1:0-6609 GCA_039679855.1 Syntrophomonas sp. | reverse complement strand
CTGCCAGGCCGAACAGACATCCCATGTATCGATTCTTCAGCAATTGGGCTTCCATATTTATTCCTCACCTTCAGCGTACCCTAAACAATATATTGTCTTTATTTATAAACACGCTGTATATTTCATTCATTATGTAAAATGCCAATTCCTGCAAAGCGATATCAATTTAAAATTATGCTTATCAAAAATAATCCCCACCTATTATTTTCATCCCGAACTTTCCAGGCCAAAAGCAAATAAGACGACTATAACTTCTTCTCTATCCCCAAAGAAACAATTGAATTCAAAGTTGGCGTTCTCATTGCACGCCGTCCAGGCATGTTCGGCCATTTCCGATACGGTTTCCAGGTCAATCGCCGCATCTCCCCTGATGTAAAGAACAAGGTCCCTGGCGCGATGTAATGGAACGTTTAAGATCGGGCTATGTATAGCGTTTTCAACCGCTTCCAGGTACTTATTCCGCCCAATCGCCTTTCCCATTCCAACTGTCGCCACTCCGCTACGATGACCCACCCGTTCATACATGTGCACGCCATTGATGACCCCAATGTCTAAAATAAGTGCCAGATAAGCCTCTAACGCCTGGGCTATTACGGACACACAACGGGCGTAAGGTGTATTAGTATTAACCGTACCGCTCACCTCCAGGGCAGCAGTACGGTCGCAGTAAATCTCAAGCAGGCTGTCCACATGCTCCATTAACAAATGTTTTGCCTTTTCAGCCCAGCCCTGCTTCGTCGGTCCTTCATTCTCGCCAGGCAATGTGACCATTCCGAGCGTTAAGGGACCGCTTCTTTTACTGAGGGCAGCCACTAGGGGGGCTAATAATGAACCGGCTTCTCCCCCCAGTGCGGCAAGTACGACTACATAATCCGGATAGGTTTTGTTATTCAGCTGCATATCCAGGGCGGTGAAATTACTTGTCCAATTCTGGTCTTCTTCTATGATATAGTGTTGAGACGAATGTGCAGCTGTAACAATATCGCGTCCAATATGTATTTTGGTTGGAGCCAGAGATGAAGCCAGGTCATCCGGGTCAGTATCTATGGCGAAATATTCAAGATCTCTTATTTCACTTGAGAACCTATAGTTTTCAATCACATAGTTTAAAGCCTTAATCGCTCCACCGCCCACCGCAATGACCCTCACCCCGTACATATCAATTCCTCCCTAAAGACACTGAGTTAAATGCTTGCGTTCCGCTCTATTTTAGACAATCAAACTAAAATTTGTATCCACCAGTGCCCTGCCAAAGCACAATTTCTCTCGTATTAATATTAATTTGGGAGGCTAAATAAGCTAGTATATAGCACACCCTTGCCCTGCATTACCGCACAACGCAAGGCTGTCGATAATTCTTCCTCAGACGCGCCTTTTCTGACCAGCCTTTTTATTTTTCTCAGTTTCCCTTTTCTAATGGTTTCTTGGATACTTTCCTCAAAGAGCCCTTCTCATGGCCGGACGTTACCAATGGTTAAAAAGGCCAAGGCTGGTTCGTCGTCCTTAACCAGTTTAGGCTGCGGCAACATCCCAGATTTTTATTGTCCCATCTCCTGAAGCTGATACAACCCGGCTGTTATCCCGTGAAAACGCACAGCAGCTTATATATTCACCGTGCCCATAAAGGGTTGCCAGTTCCGCTCCGCTTATTGCGTCCCAGATCTTTAATGTTTTATCGTTCGAACCCGATGCCAGCTTCGAGCCATCGGGAGAAAAGGCCACTGAATTTACCCCATCATTATGACCTTCCATGGTAAATAGTTGGGCGCCGCTTAAAGCATCCCACATGGTAATGTTTCCGTTCTCGGAAGCTGAGACAACCCGGCTGCCGTCCGGGGAAAAAGCGCAGGAGTTCACCGTGAATCTTATTTCTGATAAATCTGATAGAAGCGCTTCCCTTTTGTCTTCACAGATAATAAAATCCAATACCCTCGTTAAAATATTCGACGGCCTGAGGTTTTCCCGGATCCGTATCAATAGCCGACCAAGGCTGGTCCAACCAAAGGCATTTAATTTCGGAACCGCTCTCTACCTCCCAGATTTTTAATGAACCGTCCTCGGCGCCCGAAACCACCCGGCCGCCGTCCTGGGAAAAGGCGCAGCAGGAAACAGCAGCATCGTGGCCGTACATAAACGCAAGTTTCGTACCCTGCCCAACATCCCAAATCTTTAAGGCTTTATCACTCGCGCCCGACACCAGCCTGGTCCCATCCGGGGAAAATGCACAGGCATTGACCCGTTCACAGTGGCCAGCCAGAATCAAGCGTCTGTCCCCGCTCACCGTGTCTCGAATCATTATAGTGCCGTCAGCTGCCGCCGATACCACCCGGCCGCCGTCCGGGGAAAACCCGCGCAGATATATCCCACAATCCATGGTTATTACAAAGCCCCTCGAGTCACTTGAACTCGAAAAAGCCACCTGGGCGTCCGGAGTAAACACACTGCCGGGAAGCTTGTGCAGACAGGCTCCGTCAGCAGCATCCCATATTTTTACGGTATGGTCATATGAACCAGATATTATCCTGCTGCCATCCGGAGAAAATGCGCACCAACTTTCAGAATCGCCATGATCGTCCAGGGTTAATAAACAGGGAGGGCCAATCTGTGGTTCTGTCCAATGCCGCCCTGGACTATCTTCATACTCAGTCTGAAGCATCTGCCTACCCTCACATGAAAATTGGGTGTAATGCATCCCTAAAATTCTGCTGCTTTTAATCTACCTCTATCAGCTTTCCAATCTCTCGATAGTCTCCTTGATCTCTTTAATGGCTGCCGATCGCGAGGTTTCAGCCGTCCATCCCGCATTTTGCAGCAGTTCCTCAAATTCCTGGTCGAACAGTTCTATACGGCTCTGCATGCTGGGGGCATGGCAGGTAAAGATGGTCTGCCGGAAACCCTGGATTACCGAGCCGGAAACCGACTCGGCGGCAAACCAGTCACCGACAATGGTCAGGCTTTCCTGGGGCTGCAGCTCCCGGTTGATTACAATCTGCACCTTATCGTCAGGCATTGAATCCAAAAACTCCAGCAGGGTTTGCAGTCGGACCCTCTGGGCTCTTTCGCTTCGTTCCGCCATTATCAAAGTGTTTATAATCAACCGGCAGCCGCTGACTTTAGCGTGCTTCTCCAGGGCTATGCGTTCTTTCCGCTGGTTGCGGCAGTGAAAAACGCTGCGCATATCCGGGTAATAACGCTCTTTCCATACCGGGTCGGTTACCACTTTCTTGGGGATATGAAAGGAACTGAGCCCCCCTTTTTGCCTCACCAGACCATGGGTTTTCAGTTTTAGCACATTATTGGCGTACTCCACCATCATAAGGGTCCGGTCATCGGCCTGTTCAGCGCACTTGTATAAAGCATCGCTGGTCTCCCGGTAGCCGTTGACCAAATTGTCAAAGACATCCCAAGATAAACGTTCTTTAATATCATCCAAATCTTCTCCGAAACAGACGGCATGAAGCCGCTGCAGCATCTCCCCCGGAACCATATTGCGGGTCACCGGCAGGACCGGTATGTTGAGAGCCATGGCATAGCCGATCTCCTGGTGGACCCAACCACGCAAGCTTGAAGCTTCGGTTATATAGGGCATAAAAACATGGGCATGGGTTATAAAGGTCTGGATCTGCTCGTGAAATCCGAACCCGAAAGAAAAGTTTTCATCCCACATCGGCTGCAGGCCGTTCTGGGTAAGAACCTCAACAATTTTTCTAACCTCTGGCAAATCATTGTGTGAGTAGCTTATAAAAACCCGGTAAGTTTCCATCTTTCGCTCCTTTCCCATCAACGTCCTGGCTGCCTGTGCCACAATCCTTTTCTTAAGACCTGCAGGCCGCTTGCACCTGGCTGATTGCAAATTGGCCTTAAACAGAGCTATTTCTTGTTCATATCTACAATGGTATATCCGGCCAGACTGAGCAGGTCGGGAATAGCTCTTATGATTTCCCGGTCCTTTTCTTTTTCATCTTCCGGCAAATCCTCATTATTAATGGCGACCGCGATCTTGGGAGGGAGTTCATTGAGCTCCTTATCGCTCAGCTTTCTCCAGGGTTTTAGGCACGGATTGGTCTTATTCTTATCGCTCCTCTTGGGTCCGTACTTCCAGCCCGCCTCAATCTTGGCCGCCAAGTAGCGTTCATGCTCCATTTCCGACAGCGTTTCCAGGTAGGAGCCGGGGAAGACATAAAGAGGGTCGCCGCTGCGGGCGGATATCATGATGAGCCCGATTTTGCTTAACTTGTTCGGTATATCTCTGACGCTGTCAATATTCTGTTGTTTCAGATGGGGACTCAGGGCGCTGTAAGGCAGCGCTGCCGCCGCCGGTGCACCGGGTTTTCCTTTTAATGCCACGGTATATACTTTATGGTTGGCCTCGGCTAATTTATTCAACAAGACAGGATCATTCAGATCGGGCTGCTGCACCAATGACAGGAACTCACGGCCGTTAACATGCAGGTTTAGCTGGGCTTCAGGGGGCAGACTGGAGCGTTCAAATGAGCTGCGGCCGGTTAAGCTGCTCATGTTTATTATCGCTTCCATGGACCTTACGCCGTGTTTATATTTCGATACATAAAGAAATGCTCTTAATACCCCGGAGTCAATATGGAGTTTGCCTTTTCCGCTGGTATCCTCGAACAAACAAGACGCATTGCTCTGCATCAAGTTGCGCAGGACAATGGCCCGACGAATCAAGAAATGTTTATCCCCTCCAGGTATAACCCCATTTAACTGGTTGGGCCCCATGATGTTGACAAACCCCTGCAGGCGGCTAACAAAGTCAGGACCTTTCACCTCTTTAAACGCTTTGACTTCGGTTTTTTTAGGTTCCTCCAAGGCCTCAATGGCTTCACGGTCAACATACCTGTCAAACTCTTCAAATGTAGCGCAAGTGCCGCCGGCGAAAACGAAAATGGCGTTCCCAATATGATGGGTTATCTGGCCGTCCTGGAATTGCCCATCCTGCATGGGAGCCAGGAAGTATCTCAGCCAGCCATTGTTTTGCCCTTCAAATTTGGTATCAAATTCATCCCAAAAGACCAGGGGCATCTTCCCCGACAGGGCAATATCCCTAACCTGGTGAAGAGCATCGTTGAGATCCTGGGGAGAGTTAAACTGCGATAGATTAAAGGTGCAGTCCTGTATGGCAGCTCCCGGAATTGATTTGGCCACCTGTTTCACACCGAACGATTTGCCTGAACCGGGAGGTCCAAACACAGCAATATTCAAGGGTTTACCCTTGGGGCGGGCGTAATATTCGCTCATTAATGCTTGAATACTTCTAAAGCTCTCGATCTCGTTTCGGTCTGCGGTGCTCAAAGCGCCAAATTGACCAAGGGGTAAATCTTTCAGTCCTGCATCATGGCCCTGCTCAACGATTACCCTGGCGCGATCCCCCAGCGACAGCTTACCGCCTGACGATGATGATGATATGTCGTCAAGAATTGTCCAATATTCCGATTCAACCTCCGGCAAGGGGGTCTCCCTCAGAGGAAGAGGGTTCCTTACCGCAGCCACACTAAGTGGTTGCTGGTCGCTAAAAATTGCATCTAGTACAGCGGCTATGGGAAAATCCGGTTGATTAAGCGGGCCACCTGGGCTTTGCAAGCCAAAGCCGTGGATGTGCAGGCAGCGCATGGCATGAATACCGTTTTGAATCGCCATATCTAAATCAGGTTTATTACTGTCTAAGAGAAGTTGACGTACGATTGCCGCCGTCAGACATGTCATGTAGCCGAGCATTCCCCCGGGATAATTCCGCTCCCAGGTGCTTTCCGAGAATCTTGGATCATAATAAAGCGTACATTCCCAACTAAAATCTTTTTTATTTTTTGGCAAGACCGGTGAAAGAAGCATTGCTCCAGACGTTCCCAGGGATACTATCACGTGCTTGCAGCGGGAAAGACCGTTGATAACCGGATTATGCAGCAGTTCCCAAAAAAGATCCTGGGCGGTTTTTTCCCAGGATAAAACGCGGCTGATATGTGTTTCCGAGCGACGCAGATCGTTGACCGTCATCAATGCTATGGTACGCTCGCAACAGCGTTCCATAATATGCTCCCACAGCGGCCCCTGGGCTACGGGACTGGCCATTTTCATAATAATCCAATCACAATTGGCCGGTGTTTTTATGGATTTTGGCCAGATTTCGGGCTTATCTCTAAAACCCAGGGCGGCATCGTCGATTACTACTACGTCGGCCTTCCCCGGGTCTTTGGGAACCGACTGAGTGGCAGATTCAGCATTATACTGATCAGCTATATCCAGGCCGAGAAACTCCTGGACGCGCCAGACTGACTTTTGAGCCCCGCTCTTTTTATCTTGCGGGTAAGCGGCCCACATGGAATAGGAGTGATGATAACGGTCGTCCCGGTGGCTGATCTTATCCTCGGATAAATTAATTTTATGTACTTCATACCGTGTGTTGTTATTGGCTTCCAACTTAGATGTTAAGGTATCAATGACATTCCCCAGCATAGCTGCACCGCCAGCCTGAAAGCAGACCCTGGTCGTATCGCTGGCATTCCATGCCCCTCCGGAATCCTTCCCCTTTATCAGCCTGGCTATATTCCAATCCGCAGTTACATCGCCACTAACGACAATTACCTGTTTGCT
>JBDKUE010000181.1:0-1745 GCA_039679855.1 Syntrophomonas sp. | reverse complement strand
ACCGGCAGTCTATGGATATTTTACGTTTCAAAATAACTGAAGCCGAGGCCAAACTCCTGGAGTGGGAACGCGCGGTGCGCAAAGAAGTTAACAAACGGACCTTTGAAGTTGAGCGCTCCAATACCCGGCTGCTTGATCTGACCAAGATCGATCCCATGACCGAGTGTCTAAACAAGGTCAACATCATCAAGACCATTAACGATCTGGCCGAGGATCGCCAGCAGAGACCGTTCTCGGTTCTCATGTTCGACATCGATAACTTCAAAACCATCAATGACACGCGGGGGCACCTGACCGGTGATATGATCATCAAACAGGTAGCCGCAACCGCCCGCAGCTGCGTTCGTGACCGTGACAGCGTCGGACGCTATGGCGGAGACGAATTTATTATCACGCTGCCCACTGCCAATCTGACCGACGCCCACACCATAGCCGAACGCCTGCGTAAAAGAATAGCCGATAACGAACTCATCGACTGCACCGTTTCAATCGGTCTGGCCAGTTTCCCCGTGGATGGGAACAACGCCCAGGAGTTGATCAAAGCAGCCGATGAAGGCCTATATATATCCAAGCAAAAAGGACGCAACGCCGTTTCCCATCTCAGCAACTCTTTACCTTAATGAATTTTTAAGCCCGGGCGCAATATTGAGCCCGGGTTAACCGTATATATTAGTGGTACTAGCAATAGAAAGGGAGATGAGAACCTATGCTGGAAAAATCCGCATGGAAGATCAACGGATTTCTTGCCCTGTTCCTGGTCTTATTGATTTTTATCGCTTCTATCTTCTTGTTTGCCCTGGAGTGGTTTTTCCTGGGGTCCTTGTTCTGCTTCATGTCCGTTTTCATGTTGACCTGGATAACCGTTGTTCAGCCCAACCAGGCCAAGGTAGTCACCTTCTTCGGAAATTATATCGGCACAGTAAGAGAGAGCGGCATATGGATGATCTGCCCCCTGGCGGGAAGGACCAAAGTGAGCCTCAGAGTGAGCAATTTTAACAGCGCCACTTTGAAAGTCAACGATGTCGAAGGCAACCCGGTAGAAATTGCGGCGGTTATCGTTTACCGGGTGGTGGATACCGCCAAAGCCCTGTTCGACGTGTCCAACTATGAGCAGTTTGTGGAGATCCAGAGTGAAACCGCTCTTCGCCATATCGCCACCCAATACCCCTATGACGATTTCGGCGAAAGCCGGCATTCCCTGCGGGGTAATCCCGATGAAGTAGCAGCCGAGTTGAGCGGAGAGCTTCAAAGCCGCCTGGCCCTGGCCGGGGTGGAGGTTCTGGAAGCCCGCCTGACCCACCTGGCCTATGCCACTGAAATCGCCAGCGCCATGCTGCAGCGCCAGCAGGCTTCTGCCATACTGGCTGCCCGCCAGAAGATCGTAGAGGGTGCCGTGGGAATGGCCCAGATGGCCCTGGCCAAACTCCAGGAAGAAGGAACTGTGCAGCTGGATGACCAGCATAAAATGGCCATGATCAATAACCTGCTGGTGGCCATCATCTCCGAGCGCGGAGCGCAACCGGTGCTGAATACCACCAACCAGCCCTAAGGTTATCAAAGATAAGGGGCGGCTATGTGCCTTCCCTTCAGTCAAAATAGTCTAATCGTGATTCAAGGCGTGGCAATCTTAAACGCTCATTATATCCTCCCTTAATAAACTAAGAGTTACTTCCAAAATCACTTATTTTCGCAGTATTTCACTTAGTTAACGGGCAGCACGACTCTTGATTATTACATTTATGAGC
>JBDKUE010000044.1:0-35775 GCA_039679855.1 Syntrophomonas sp. | reverse complement strand
GCTCATAAATGTAATAATCAAGAGTCGTGCTGCCCGTTAACTAAGTGAAATACTGCGAAAATAAGTGATTTTGGAAGTAACTCTTAGTTTATTAAGGGAGGATATAATGAGCGTTTAAGATTGCCACCTTCGGCTCGTAATGACACCTAATCTATATTGGGTCATTGCATCGAAATTATTTAGGCAACCCAGTTTCTTTGTCAATGACAACTAACCTATGCTGGTCATTGTGAGGAGCGAAGCGACGCGGCAATCTAAAGCATTGAATCACGATTAACCTATTTTGATAGTCTGGGAGGCTCTTTAATAAGAGCCTCTTTCATCTGCCTGATATTAAAGTATACAGTGAATGTTAACGGAAAAGCTTTAATATTTTATCATAATGTAGTTTAATAATAAATAATAAAATCCGGGTCGAGGACTCCCGGACCCTTTCTAAAAAAGCCCCCAGTAAACCAAAATAAGGAGGAGAATCCATGAATAGTGAGATCCTTGTGCAAAAAACCGATAAACCAAAGCCAAAACCGGATTGGAACAACCTGGGCTTTGGGAATTACTACACTGATCACATGTTTGTGCTGGATTATACCCAGGGAAAAGGTTGGCACGACCCGCGTATCGTACCCTATGCTCCCCTGGTACTGGACCCCGCCACCATGGTGTTTCATTATGGACAGGCTACTTTTGAGGGACTTAAAGCATACAAGGCTCCGGATGGCCGCATTCTTCTTTTCCGTCCCTATGACAATGCCCGCCGTATGAATAATTCCAATGAACGCCTGTGTATACCGACCCTGGAACCCGAGTTTTTCGTCAAGGCTATAAGGAGCCTGATTGAAATAGAAAAGGATTGGATACCGGATGCCGAGGGCACTTCACTCTACATTCGCCCGTTTGTAATAGCCACCGACCCCCACCTGGGAGTGCATCCCTCCCATACTTACAAATTTATGATCATCTTGAGTCCGGTGGGTGCTTATTATCCCGAAGGCATCAACCCGGTAAAAATATATGTCGAACAGAAGTACGTCAGAGCCGTTCGGGGCGGCCTCGGTTACACCAAAACGCCGGCCAATTACGCGGCCAGTTTGAAGGCTCAGGAAGAAGCCGAACAAAAAGGTTACACTCAGGTTTTATGGCTGGATGGAATCGAGAAAAAGTATGTGGATGAAGTGGGAACCATGAATGTGGTTTTCAAGATCGATGGAGAACTGGTAACCCCCTCGCTTGAAGAAGGAAGCCTTTTACCGGGGATCACCCGCGATTCTACTTTGAATTTGGTTAGAGATTGGGGTATTAAGGTCACGGAGAGGAAGGTTACCATTGATGAAATCTACCAAGCCCATGCCCAGGGCAAACTGGAAGAAGCGTTTGGCACGGGTACAGCTGCTGTTATTTCTCCGGTCGGGGAATTGAATTGGGACGGCAATGTGATTTCGATCAATAATGGCAAAACAGGAGAACTGGCAACCCGTATATACGACACCTTGACCGGCATCCAGTGGGGCAAACTGCCTGATCCCTTTGGCTGGATCGTAGAGGTATAAATAAAAAAAACGACGCTCCCGGGGGCTGAACTTGTGGTTAGAGCAAGTTCAGCCCCTTTTGCTTGATGCTAAGTGAAACGGGATTGGGCGGAAATTGAGTTAATTGCCGGCTCTCCGTAAATTTTTAGCAAAAAAAAACGATTAACCGGGCTGGTAGATGAATGCGGGTTAAAACCAGCCAAAAAAGCAAAAAACGGGGTAAATGTCCCGGATAACCCAGGATAAACAGACTATACAGATTATGGGATTATACGATACTATAATGTACCCGAGTTTATGAGGAGAAGGGCTATGATCGCGAAAAACAGCCTGAATGAGAAAAAAAAGAATAAAGTAACCACCTTGAATAATGCCAGGATAAACCGTTCTGAGCTTGAGCAGCGAAATCGCGAACTCATTCAAGAATTGTCCTTCTATCACAGTATTGTTGAAGAACAGAGTGATCCCATATGCCAGTACGGAGTAGACGCCCGCATTGTATACGCCAACCGTGCCTTCTGTGAAATGTTCGGCTTTGATGTCCAGCAGTTTCACAGTATGAGTCTTCTCCAACTGGTGGCCGATACCAACCACCGCCTGATAGGCAGACACTGGCCTGAATACACCAGGCAAAAGCCCCAGTCGGCATTTGAACTTCGTATGAAGAAACCCGATGGCGCTACTTCCTGGTTTAGGTGGACGGAGCGGGCTTTATTTGATGACAGCAACAGTATAGTAGGCTTTCAAAGCGTTGGGCGGGATATTAATGACCGCAAAAGGGCAGAAGATGCGATAGATTATTTAAAAAACCATGACCCCCTTACCGGGTGCTTCAACCGTGCCTATTTGAATGGTGAATTGAAAAATGTTGATGTTCCCAGTTGTCTGCCCATAAGCGTAATTGTCTGCAATATAAACGGCCTTAAACTGGTCAACGATACTTTTGGCTATCCGGCGGGAGATCGGCTATTAATAAACACAGCCGGGATTTTGAAGTCAAACTGCCGGCCGGAAAATAAAATAGTAAGATTCGGTGGGGACCAGTTCGTAGTGCTGTTGCGCAATACCAGCGCCCAGGAGGCGGCCGAAATATGTGATAATATTCAGCAGGCCTGTCTGATGTTCCCCGCCGAACCCGTTCAGCCCTGTTTGGCCCTGGGAACAGCCACCAAAGATTATTCTCGCAAACACCTGGACGAGGTGTTGAGCGAAGCTGAAGATGTGATGTTCAGGGCTAAATTGCTGGAAAGCCGGAGTACCAAGAACGCTTTAATTTCGTCTTTGGAGACCACCCTGCATGAAAAGACAACTGAAACCAGGGAACACGCCGAAAGGCTGCAATATATGTCATTGCAGTTTGGCAAGGTTTTAGGTTTGGCGGGGGATGCCATGGACCGGCTGGCTTTACTGGCCAAACTTCATGACATAGGCAAGATAGCGATTCCCGAGGCTATCCTCACCAAACCGGGCCCCTTAAACGACCTGGAATGGGATATTATAAAAAAACATCCCGAAATCGGTTTTCGTATTGCCCAGGCGTCACGTGAGCTGGCCGTCCTGGCTGAAGAGGTGCTGGCCCATCATGAACGGTGGGATGGAGCCGGTTACCCCAAAGGATTGGCCGGGGAAAGAATACCTCTTCTGGCCAGGATAATCAGCATTATTGACGCGTTTGACGTCATGACCCATGATCGTGCTTATAAAACCGCCATATCCCGTGCTGAAGCCCTGGATGAATTGAGGCGCTGCGCAGGAACCCAGTTCGATCCGGGACTGGTAAAGGTCTTTACCCAGATGCTAAATTAAGCCTCAAAGCGTTGCTAAAACCGAACCCGGGCATTTAAAAACCCGCTCCGATACCGTACTATATGTACGTTTTAATCGCGGGTTTTTTTATTTCTTGATTACTAATATTCTTTATGGCCAGGCGAATTTGATATATGCAGTGCTGCCCAGAAAAAGAAATTTCCCGCTAATGCGGGAAGAAAAAGAATGGGACTGTATGAAAAAGCTTGGGGCTTAGTCATCAAAAAAAATAAAGCTCCCCAAAGGAGCATCAGTAAACAGTCAAATTAATTTATGACTTCTACTATCTCCTTTCCACGGATACACATTTTCGGCGAAGATCCAAAAACGCATATACAACGAAAACGGTTGTTGTTTGCAAAAGAGCAAACCACAACCGTTTTAATTCACAGTAGGGCAATACTCCTTTCCAAACACAGGAGGCATAGATGTTTCCCTCTACACCCGGCCTTTTCAGGCGGCCTAACAACCATAACTGTTTAGTCCCAGGTTATTAGGCTTGGAGATTGATATTCATTTTTGTTAGTGTAGCACAGAACCGGGGCAGGCGCAACGGTTTATGGCTATTCATTTTAGCAAATCTGGTAATCATTAAAAGGAGAGTTGATTTAGGCCTCACCATTTTCAAGTAATTTAATAATATATGAATACGGACACATCCAGAATTTGCTAATAATTCGGAACATAACCGTAGTAGGGAGATGGTGAGGATGGTATGGTCCAAGGTTGAACAGGTGCGTGAGCAGATCGTTGGATTGCGACCGGTTTACAGCAGCATAGGCAATTCCACCGAAGTCCTAATGCTGGAGGGGCAGACCATATCTGAACGCCGGGTATTAAAATCAAGTATTTCCGCTCTGGCCAGAAGCTACGCCGTAGATCTGGCCGCTCAGCGAAGCCTGGTTCGGACCTGGCTTGGAAAGCAGACCCTGGTTCCTTTCTATTTATCGCCGGAACGGGTTTTTATTCCTCTAAAAATGCGCCAGTCGCGGGCTGGAAATGATGAGACCTACGGATATCTTGATGTAAAGCTGGTTCAGGATATCAAAGAACTGGCCCGGCGCAGGTGCCAGGTGATGCTGGAGAATGGAATCGTCCTGGAAATCTTAAGCGGGAAATCAACCGTTCTGCAAAGCCAGCACAACGGACGGCGCTTGTTAACCATGCTGGGAAATATCGAAAATCCGGCCAATGATGAAGATAATGCCGTGGAATCGGCGCGCTGGATGGTGCGTACCTTAAAAAAGATTTCTCTGCAACTCGATCGGATGGAAGGCCGGGAAAATTGAAAAATTACCCAGCTTATCATTTTAGCGCCTTAAGGAACGCCAGGCAGGGAAGTAGCAGGTTGGCGTTGAAAGATGAACTTATACCTATAGCAACTGGGAGTATAAACCTTCAAACCCGGATGAATAATTGTGAAGCAGGGAAATATAATGCCCAATAGGGTGAGAAAGATGCTGATCTATACATATATTGGCCGACATAATACGAATTGGACTTGCTTTAATTTATCATGGACAGGGGGAATTGATATTGATAAAAAGAGAAATTTTCCGGCAGTATGATATCCGGGGCCGGGCCGGGGCAGATCTCAATGACGATGCGGTGCTCGGAATCAGCAGAGCATTCGCCAAATATGTATTTCTTAAGGGGCGAAAAACGATCATTGTGGGCAGAGACAACCGGTTCAGCTCGCTGGGAATACAGAACATGGTGGTTGAAACCCTGCTTACTTCAGGCCTTGATGTTGTCGACCTGGGAGTCGTAATAAGCCCTATGTTCTACTTTGCTGCCCGCCATTTGGATATTGACGCGGGAATAATGATTACCGCCAGCCACAATCCCGGACCGGATAACGGTTTCAAACTTCTCCTGGGGAGTTCTACCATCTATGGCGATGAGATTCAGGAACTGGCTGACTGGGCGATACGTGGAGAACGCCTCAATTCATCAAAGCGGGGTAGCCTGCGGGAAATTGACATAAAACCTCAATATATCGAGGCTATTACCAGCCGCATCAAGTTGGGGGGGCGCAAGCTGCACGCAGTGGTTGATTGCGGCAACGGAACTGCCGGTCCCATTGCTCCCGAGCTTTTCCGTAAGCTGGGCTGCCAGATAACCGAATTGTACTGTGACTCGGATCCGAGCTTCCCCAACCATCACCCCGATCCGGTAAAACTCGAAAACAGCCGGGATCTTATAAAGGTGGTCCAGCAAACCGGGGCCGATTTGGGTCTGGGATTTGATGGAGACGGCGATCGGCTGGGTGTGGTGGCACCGGATGGAACAATGATCTGGGGAGATCTGTTGATGGTTCTATTCTGGCGGGAAATACTGCCTAAGCATCCAGGAGCCCAGTGCATTGTGGAAGTAAAATGCTCCCAGTCTTTAATAGATGAAATTGTACGGCTGGGGGGGAAACCCCTCATTTATAAAACCGGGCATTCCCTGATCAAGGCCAAAATGAAGGAAATCGGCGCCATCTTTACCGGGGAGATGTCCGGACATATGTTCTTTGCCGATGAATACTACGGATTTGACGATGCCCTCTACGCGGCCGCCCGTCTGCTGCGCATCCTCTCCAACATCGATAAGGATCTGAGCGGAATGCTAGCCGATGTTCCTCATTATTACGCCACCCCCGAATTGAGGGTAAGAAGCAGCGACCAGGAAAAGTTCCGGCTGGTTGAACGAACCCTGGAGCACTTCCGGACCCGCTATGACCTGATTGACATTGATGGAGCCCGGGTGCTATTTCCCGGTGGATGGGGGCTGGTCAGGGCTTCAAATACCGGCCCCGAGTTGATTGTACGCTGTGAGGGCCGCACCCCTGAGGATTTAGAAGTCATCAAATCAGAGTTGTTTTCGTTTCTGGAAAGCCAGGGTCTGAAGATACCTGAAGATTGAGGCGGCAAAAGGATTATGCGGCAAATATCTTTACCTGCTCTGCATCAAGTCCTATAATGTGGTTTAGCAAGATAGAAGGAGGTTGGGATGTGGAGCGTCAGATTCTTATGAGCAGTTTCAATCTATGTCCCCGAATGGGCTATCCGGTTATCGGCAACGAATGTCTGGAATGCGAGTATATAAATTCCGTAGATGATGACCACTTTTGCCTTTACGACGAAGAGACCATGGGACATGAAGTCAGAATTGTCGATTTAATAGGTTTTCTGGTCCAACTGTTGGAGAACGGCAAGAACCGGATAGGATTGGATGAATTGTCCCAATTGTTCATGAACGAAGAGGATGACTTATAGAAATTACCAGATTGCCCCAAACAATTGTATTCGTATTGATTGGCAGAAACCCGCTGTTAGGCGGGTTTCACCGGTTTCTGGCTGGTGCCCAGGTGAATATGTCCAATTAGTAATCGACAATTAATTCACATATGAAGATTTTTTGTATGTAGAAGGACATTCAGGTTATGGTGACGAATATATGCTTTGAGTGGTAAGGGCTTTAAGCCGACAGAATAGAGAGAGAAAACAACCAAATATAAGGGGGTTACCACGAATGAGTATTAACGAAGTCGTAATGGTCAGCGCGTGCAGAACTGCTATTGGAGACTACGGCGGATCCCTGGCGGGCATCAAAGCCAATGAACTGACCAAGATCGTTGCTGCCGAAGCCATCAAACGGGCCGGCATCACACCCGACATGGTAGATGAACTGGTTGGCGGTATGTGCTTACATGCTGGCAACGGATCATTACCACCCCGCATTGTAGCCATGCAAATCGGCATGGCCCACAGATCAGCCGCTTCTATGGTCAGCCAGAACTGTGCTTCCGGTATGCGTGCCCTTGACATTGCAGCTATGAAGCTAATGCTGGGCCAGAACGAAATCGCTCTCGTAACTGGAACCGAGAGCATGAGCAACATTCCCTACATTTTACCCGCTATGAGATTTGGCGCCAGACTGGGCGACACCAAGTGCAAAGATGCCATGCTGGCTGATGGCCTGGTTTGCGAGCTGGCCGGGTCCCACATGGGCGTAACGGCTGAAAACGTCGCCGAGCGCTATGGCATCACCCGCGAACAGTGCGACGAGCTGGCTCTGATCAGCCATCTGCGCGGGCTGCGGGCCAATGATGAAGGCCGCTTCGCCAGAGAAATAGTGCCGGTTGTCATGAAGAGTAAAAAGGGCGAAGTCGTATTTGACAAGGACGAGCATCCCATCAAAGGCGTCAGCCTGGAAAAAATGGCCAAGCTGCCCCCGGCCTTCAAAAAGGGCGGAGTAGTAACCGCTGCCAATGCTTCCGGCTTGAACGATGCTTCCGCGGCTGCAGTTCTCATGACCAAGAAGAAAGCCGAAGAATTAGGCCTCAAGCCCTTGATGAAGCTTATAACCGTTGGCTATGAAGGCGTGGATCCGTTTGTAATGGGTCTAGGACCCGCTGTAGCTATTCCCAAAGCCCTGAAACAGGCTGGAATGACCTATGACCAGGTTGACTACTGGGAAATCAACGAAGCCTTTGCCGCCCAGGTGGTGGGTGTAAAGAAAATGCTTAAAGAAGAATCCGGAATAGAAGTTAACAGCGGCGATGTCAATAGTGATGGCAACGTCAACAGCAACGGCTCCGGTATCGGCCTTGGCCATCCGGTAGGCTGCACCGCGCTGCGCATCGTCGTCAGCCTGTACTATGAGCTGGAGAGACTGGGCAAGACCGTTGGCGGCGCCTCCCTGTGCGTAGGCGGCGGCCCGGCTATGGCCTCCCTGTGGACCAGAGACATCTAATAAACGACTGTTTTATATTAAAACTACCAAGGGGCTGCCTCAAGGCAGCCCCTCAGCTTGTGTCAAAATAGTTTAATTGTGATTCAAGGTTTTAGATTGCCGCGTCGCTTCGCTCCTCGCAATGACCAAATATAGATTAGTTGTCATTGCGAGCCGAAGGCGTGGCAATCTTAAACGCTCATTATATCCTTACTCTTCGCTTTCGTAGTTCGGTCTAAAAAATGTCTTTCATGCGGGTTCCTATCTCCTGCCCCCTCATTAAGCAGTTGAAAAGGGCAGCCAAATTGGGATCGAACTGGGTTCCCGCGCAGCGCATTATTTCACTTAATACCTCTTCTTCCGGCAGGGGGGCTTTGTAAGGGCGCCCGGCCAACATGACATCGTAGGCATCAGCAATGGCCAATATCCTTGACATCAGGGGGATGTCCCGCTCTCTTAACCCCAGCGGATAGCCCCCTCCATCCCAGCGCTCGTGGTGGGACAGAATTGCATCGGCGATAGGCGCCAGTTCGGGACAGGATAAAGCGATGCGGTAGCCGATCTCGGGGTGCTTCTTAATAAGCTCCCACTCATCTGGATCCAGCTTGTCCGGTTTATCCAAAATCGAGTTGGGAACGGCGATTTTGCCTATATCATGTAGTGCGGCCAATAAATTGAGGCTATTCATTTCTTCTCCCTGGAGATTCAGAGCCTCGGCTATATCGGTGACCAGCTGACGCAGTCGCTGGGTGTGGGCCTGGGTTTCATGGCTGCGCACCCAGAGGGTTTTCTCCAGGGAGTAGAGGAATGAGCTGCGGTTGCTTCTGCTTTCCAACAGCTTGTTCCTGTACATGAGATCCTCGGCTTCCTTGCTTATTTCTTCGATGCTCTGCCCGGCAAAACGCTTGACGGCCAGGCCCAGAGATATGCTTATTTGGACCGGGAAGTTGGGAAAGGCGTTGCAGGCATCGTTTATTCTATTGCACAACTGCAAGGCCTCATTTTCATCGCAACGCGGCAGGAGCAGGACGAATTCATCTCCTCCCCAGCGGGCCACCAGGCCCTGACCGCCGCAAGAGGTGGTGAGAATCATGGCTGCGCTTTTTAACAGGTTGTCCCCATGGGTATGGCCAAAGGCATCGTTGACCAGTTTAAGGCCGTTGACGTCTCCAAGGATGAAGCTCAAGGGGAAATTCTCCTCGTTGTCCAGCTTTTGCAGCATTTCCTCGGCATAGGCCCGGTTGAATAAACCGGTCAGTTTATCATGGTAGCTCAAATAGGTAATCTGCTCCTCAGCCTGTTTGCGGTCGCTGACATCAATTCCTACTCCTAATATGGCTGGTTGACCATTGAATATTATTTCACTGGTAGAGAAATCACCCCAGGCTACAGAGCCGTCTTTGCGCTGCAGTTTGGCCTGGTAGCGGCCTGGAGACGTGCTCTCAGGGCGGCCCTGCTCGCTCATAAACTTTATCCATTCCCGGTGATCGGGATGGATGAATTCCCAGATATTCATTCCCAGGCATTCTTTCCGGGAATAGATGGTCTGATTTTCGAAGGTCTGGTTTACATATATCAGGCGCGAGTCCCGCATGACGAATATCAGGGTCGGTGCGGTGTCGGCCAACTGCCTGAAATTGGACTCACTTTGGACCAGAGCCTCCTGGATTCGTTTATGGCTGGAAATATCGTAGCCGACTGCAATTACGGCCGGTAGACCCTCCCATTCAATCATGCTGGCGCACATATCTATCCAATATTCATGACCTTTGTCGTCAACAACTTTGATATCCAGCCTGAACTCGTTGTTGTTATACTGCAGGTCCAACAGGCGGTATTTCACCAGGCTTTTAAAGTCCGGGTGGACCACATCCAGCGCATGCATGCTCAGGAGCTCTTTTTCCTCATAGGCCAGTACTGATGCAAAAGTGGAGTTAAAATAACGGAATTTATAACCCTGGAGAACAAATATGAGTGCAGGTGCGGTATCGGCCAGCTGGCGGAAGGTCATCTCGCTTTTGCGAAGAGCTTCCTGAAGCTCTTTGGCCACCGTGATGTCGGTTGCTATAGCAATGATGGCAGGTTGGCCTTCATAATCGATGAGATTACCGCAATAATCAAGCCAGTGGACCTGCCCGTTTTTGCTTACCACCTTAAACTCATAGCGTTCCGGCACGGATTTGCCGGTCTGTCTGGCCTGAGAGCGGTTTTTAACCAGCTCCTGGTGGTCCGGGTGAACCGGATCCCATACATCTAATTCGCGCAATTCCTCTTCGCTATAGCCCAGCAGTTTTGAAAAGGCCGGATTTACATATAAATATTTAGTGCCTTGAGCCAAAAAGATCAAACCCGGGGCGGTATTGGCAAGAGTGCGGAATTTCGCTTCGCTATCCCGGACTGCGTTTTCCATTTTGCGCCGTTCGGTGACATCACGAATCGATTCTATGGCGCCCACAACAACACCCTGACTGTCGTATATCGGTGAGGCGGTTCCGTACATATAAGCACCCTGGCCCCCGATGTTAGGGCAGAAGGTTTCACCGGAGAGCCGCGTCTGATCATTGTTCAGCAAATAATAGCCGGCTACTTCCGCCTCTGGCTGCAAAACCAGGTCAATTAGGACTGGACGGGCACAACCGAAAAAGGGGATGGCGTATTCATAATTGCCTTTGCCCAGTATTTCTTTGGCCTCAATACCGGTCATATCTTCCATGGCTTTATTCCATGCAATAACCTTACCTTCTTTGTCAATAACGAAGGTTGAATCCGGCAGAAAGTTAATTATATTGAGTAGGCGTTGTTCTGATTCACGAATAGCAGCTTCAGTTGCCTTGCGCCCCGTAATGTCGCGAGCTATGCCTTGAACTGCCATCGCCTGACCGTTTTTATATACAATTCGGCTGCTCATTTCCAGGGAAATGATACGCCCATCGGGCAGGAGGGCTTCAAATTCAACGGTCGCGGCGGATTGCCCACGGAACTTTTTTAAAATATGCGATCTGATTCGGGAATGGTACTCAGGCAGCACAATGTCCAGCAATGAACAGCTCTTTTTCTTATCTGTCAAAAAGCCCAACAGTTCCCGCCCGCGTTGGTTGGCGGAGATCAAGCGCCAGTTCAAGTCGGAAATGAAGATGATTTCACTGGCGTTGTCAAACAGATCTTCTAAATTCTGTTCCACCTGCTGCCGTTCAGCCACCTGTTCGAGCAATTCGCGGGTTCTCATTTTAAGCTGCTTTTCCAGGGATTGCTGATGCTTCTGGCTCTGAATTTGATAGTGCTTCTCCAGGGTTATGTCCCTGGCTACTAGCTGAATTAAGGAGGGATGGCTGCTTTCATCAAAATCGGCCCTTACACTCCAACGATGCCACTCATTTTCTCCTGCATGGTTTACAAAATGATACTCGTAGGAATTAAAGGGTTTTTTAGGTTTGAGGGGTTTAATTGTCTTGTCTAGGGCGGTTATGGTTTCTGGCGGTAGCATGGATATAAGGTTTTTACCCTGGACCTTGGAGGCGGCGAGGTTCAGCTTCCGTGCCAGGCAGTCGTTTACGTATACACAGGTAAAATCGGGCAAGAAACGGCACACCATTTCTGTCTGATCCTGAAGAAACAATTCCGCTTGCTCCCGTGAAAAGCTCAGGGGCTTCGACCTCCTATTAATAGGATTCTTTTTGCAGCAAATAGTTCATATATTATATTTTTCGAAGATAAACGGCAAAACTTTACGTCTGTAGGACAAAATCAAAAAGAACCTTTGACCCGGGATATGATAAAGGGAGGTTTAGATATAATTAAAATCAAAGGGCAGTAAAGGTGTGGGTTTTATGAAATATATTTTTTCGTTTTTTAAACCGGTGACCGTAGTAAAAAACGGTGTGATATGTGTGATCATCAGGGGAATGAAATTTCAAGGTGCATCATGGGAAGGAATAGCTGCCCAGATTGAAGAAAGAATAGCTTTTTTCGAAAATGCATTGCCGGATGATATGCGAAAGGTCGAATATTCGTTACCTGGGGGCAACATACACGGTAAATGGAATCCCAACCTGGTAGTAATGGGGAATGATTTAAAGAACCTTGATGCCCTTAAAAACTACCTCGAAAAAATACTAAAGAAATAAATCTATTTGCCAATACCCAGAGAAACATCCGTTTGAGCTGATCGGGCTATCTTTACTGTGTTAGACTCCCAATCAGTGGGTGTTCCAGTATAGGTAAGACTTTTTTGATACCGGGCAATACCGATGTTGTAACCGTAATTAACGGTTATGGACAATGAATCCACACCCCTTACATCAGGCATTTCTTGCATAGCCAGCTCGCTTATCTGTTTCGCTTTCATGTAAATAGGTGCAGGTAATTTTTTTACGCTAATCGCTATTTCCATTTCATTCGAATGCCCTGCCGAATTGTTGCTGGTAATGTGATTGACCGCAGCCTTGTATACATCTGGATCCTTCTGCAATTCCTCGAGGATGCTGCTGCTTCCCGGTATAGTATACTGCGTAATAATCTGGGGCCAGGCGAAGGTGGTAAAAGCGACTATTAGTACTCCGACCAGGGTCATCGCTAACAGATGGCGGGAAGACACCGGGATTTCCTCAAGGGCAAGGTCGTAATTGGCATGAACCACAAAGGTTTTAAGGGCCAGATCGTGTACGGTTTGCCTGGTTCGGTTATTGAATATATACAGGTAAACTATCGCCACTGTTACAAAAAGCGCAACTGCTTTAAATACCAGATCAAGGCTCACCTGCTCAACTGAGGAGTACATAAAGGGAACCAACAGCAGGGCCGATCTTTTGATAGAACGCCCCAGTGAAATAGTATTTCCGAGTGCATCCACCACCCGGATTTTCATGACCCGTTTACCTATCGTCTGACCATTATTGAACGAACTGTTCATCCAGCTGAAATAAATAACCGCGATAAACAGACCTACCCAAAAACCCTGAGACCCCAGCTGGGCGAGAGCGTTAAAAAAAATGGTTCCTACCACAAAGCCAATAGCGGCTAAAACCAGCACATCTATAGCCAGGGCTGCAAGCCTACGCCAAAAACCGCTGATTTTCTGTTCCGCAGCATGGGCGACCGGGGCGGGGCTTTCCAATGGCTCCTGGACGGATTGCTCTAAATCTCCCAGGCTTTCAGTCTGGCAGGGAAAGTCTTGCTCGAGTGAAATTGATTCGGTTTGGGTCATGGGCCATCCCCCGTTCCTTTTGCTGTTACAACATTGTACTGTTCATAACCACCCAATGCTGGTGCTGAAATATGCCTGTCAATATAGACTTAGGACTTTGACAAAAGGAATTCGCATATAAAGGAATTAACTTCAGTTTCACCCAAATATTTGGAGGAATACACTAAAAAATATTGACCCGGTTGGATTAAGAATGGAACCTTATAATAATACGAGTTTAGAATGACAAATATTACAAGAACAGAGGTGTTATCTGGAAAAATTCTTGCTAATATTATCGCCTTATTTACGGTTTTTGGCTATGGGGAAAGTGGTAAAAGCGAGTAAAATAACGGTATTTGTGGAGTATGGAATAAAGTGGGCGAGGAGGCAATTACTTTTCTCTATATTTTTCGAGCAATTCGACCGTGTTTTTACAAAATTCGGCCAGATTGGATGACAATATTGACACCGCCTTTTCATCTTCAAACTGCCCTTCAGTTCTTTCCAGAATTGCCCTGGCAAGCTCTTTTACCCATTCTTCCTTTTTCATTATTTTGTAATTCTCTTTGTAGGTTTGGCTTAAGCACCGCCGATAATCCATGATTTCGTCGGATGCAATATATTTTGCATTTATCAACATGTCGATGTTCTGATTATGCATTTCGTCGATTGTATTTTGCGTTCTGCCAAATCCAGCCCTGGTAATTGAATCTATAACAATATACGAAAAGGCGCTGTTTAGCTCATAAAACACATCGTCAATTTTCTTTAAGCCGCATCTAGTCAGTTCTCTTTCGTCAAAGAAAATCTGTTTTACTGATTTATCAACCCAATCGTTAAGAATCTTCCCCATCTTTTTCACATTAATGCGTTGCTTTCCAAACATAGCACAGCCTCCCTCCTGTTTATTGTATCCTTAACAACCATGATAAAACACGCCCTCTGAATTTTCGAGGGGGGCGGCTCGGATTCTAATTTAGTTTGCAGCTTGCCAATTTAAGAAGCATGACAAAATAACCGAAAAATAGAATAACCGGACCCAATAAGCAACATTATGTAACTTTTGATGCCCGGTTTGATTAAAATGCAATTTTTGTGGAGATAAATCCAATGCTCAATTTGTACTCAGAAAAGGAAAGAAGTCTATCGGAACCAATGATGTGCGCTATAGAGATAAAGCAATATGCGCCATGGATGAACAGAGTTATATAAATAATATAAATTCCCTGACTTCGCAGATATTGATTAAAAATCCACAGGCCAAATTTGCATTGGTAAGCCCCTGGCTGGCCTTGGATAACGACCCCTATACCGCAGTCCCGGTCAAAGAACGAGATATCATGTTGGAACAATATGGAGCTGCGTTGAAATCATATTGTGAGAGAAACGGCTATTGCTTTATCGATCCCAATCCGGCTATAAACGAGTTTCTCCTAAAACATGCCCCAACCGAATACCTGGTTGATCATATTCATCCCAATGCCGGTGCCGGAATCGCGTTGTATAGCGAAAAATCATTAAAATAAAGGGCTGGCATCATTCCAACTATACTTCTGGTGGTGGTAGTTTATAGTCGCTAAAGAAGGTTCCCATACCTTTGGCTATCAGCTTGCCTTCACCGTTGAGCAGATTAGCTTCGGTTACGGCCAGTGTCTTGCCAGGATGAACCACGCGACCTTCAACAATAAGGAGGTCCGTTTCGAAAGCTGGGGCGATATAGTTCAATTTTAGTTCGGCGGTTCGGTATAACCGTCCTATGGTGGCTGCTGCCGCACCCATAGCAACATCAATCATGGTAGCAAGGACCCCGCCATGAATCCTGCCTCCGCCGGTTGATAAATTGGTATTGGGTGTCATTGTCAGGCCGGCGGTTCCTTTCCCAAGGTAGGTTATGGTTATACCCATGGATTGGTGACATGGCTGACTGTCGTAGGCATTGCGTATAACCTCGAAAAGCTCCTCATTAATACCCCGGTTTTCGGCCTTCATACAACGACCTCCCTATTTGCCTCTAAAGATAAAAGGCAGCTCCCACTCACGATAACAAAACAGCTAGGGATATTTATAAAAATAGTTTTTCGTTTCAAAATGACCAAATTCCTCCGCATTTAATCTATCTGAATAATGATATCAATATGACCGGCCAGAAAACCAACAAAAAAAGGGCTGGCGGTTAGCTGCAAACCTTTTGTATGCCCTAGGCCAGGCTACTTAAGGCTATAAGTACATAGGTGAGTCAATTTATTATTAAACATCAGATAGCTTTTCTTTTCAAAAGAACATAAGCGAAAACTGCTAAAAATGGAAATAGCAGAATCATGAAAAGGCCAATATGACCTAAAAAATCAGGATAGCCGCTTGATGCCATACTAATAAATACAAAACCTATAACGGGGATAGCGAAGACAATAGCTAGTATTGCCCAACTAACCGGGGATTTCTTTTTAATGGGGGCAATAGTTTGCTTATTTGTAGGGTTTACTGGTTGGTTGGGTGCAACTTGTTCCTGGATTTTGTCAATAGTCTGTGATTCCTCAGTTTTCTTCGCTATTGCAGGCTTTTTAGTTTCTAATTCAATACTATTTTCATAGGACAAGCTATCTAAATCAATTGGGATTGTAGCATTTGAATTTATTGGCTCTAATCCGTCCATGGGCAGGGTTAGTGTGTTGCTGCTTAGAGTATGTATTTTTTTCTCAAGATGTACAGGCAAGGTTTTTGCTGAAGCTTGAATTGAATCGGATTTTGCTGCCTCAATTTCAAACCGAACCTTCGATGTGGATTTTTGGGTATCGGTTGTTGGTCGATTGGCGATAAAATCCCTAAAATATCTTACACTACTCGGGCGTTCTTCTATTTTTAATGCCAGGGCTTTCATAATCATATTTTCAAATGCCGGAGATATATTGACATACCTGCCGGGTGGTTCAAAGTTGAATGGCCGTCCTGCCGGGTCGATCCCTGTCAGAAGATAATGAAGGGTGGCACCTAATGCATATATATCTGCTCTCTCATCGGTTTGGTTTTGGCCGTATTGCTCCGGCGGAGCGAAACCGTGGGATCCGTAGGCGGTGGTGTCAGCAGTGTTTCCCTGGCGGAAATGTCGGGCTATGCCAAAGTCAATGAGTTTTATGTGACCTTCGGGGGTAATCATGATGTTGGTCGGTTTCAAATCACGGAAAATAATAGGGGGATTTTGCGAATGTAAGTATATAAGGATTTCGCAAAGCTGCCGGGCCCAGTCCAGTACTTCATCCTCGGGAATGGGCCCTCTCTTTTCTACCACTTCTTTCAGAGTAACGCCTTTAATATATTCCATAACCAGGTACCAGCGATCGGCGCCCCGGGAGAAAAAGTCCCTTATGGTAGGAAGGGCTGAATGCTTCAATCCTATTAATATCGATGCTTCTTTTTGGAAGGCGGCAATCGCTGCCTGCAAGTTGCCTCCCACGGCATTGGTGCTCATTTCTTTAATAGCAGTAGGAATGTTATTCAGACGCTGGTCTATTGCCAGGTATACTGCTCCCATACCACCCCGTCCAATAGTTTTAACGATAACGTAGCGGTCTTCTAAAACGGTATCGGGATCCAGTTTCCCGGTTTTACCACTTATATTTGCTCCGCACCTTAAACAAAAGTCGCTGCTGTCTGGAATATCATTACCGCAAACATCACATCTGGCCACTTCATTTTCCTCTTTTCTTAGCACTATCTAAGTAGAGATAATACGGAAAGAATTGAGTATATGACAAATTCCCCATAAATATTATCAATTCATCCATTATCTTCACTAAACTAAACTATACAGTTATTCATATCTAAACGGAATGATAGATATCTGATATTTCTCTAATAGAAAGCTTATATAAGGGAATGAGTGTAGAAAATTCCTTTACTTCATGAAAGGACCAATTTTTAACAGGAGAAGTCTCAAGGTTCTATGATTAACCATAGTCCTAATTCTCACGGCTTAATTCCTCTATGGTGTCAAGAATAATATTATAAATCGACTTTACTTCGAAATACAGCACCCATTAGCAACACCCGTAAATATGCCAGTATTTACAGTTGAGGCTGATTTGGAAAAACTATCCAAAAGCCAGGGGGTGAGCCGGTGATCGTCTTGGTTGTACTAGGCTTTGTTGGTTTCGGATATTTGCAGATTTCCAGTTTGGCAAAAAAAAGGTGGTGGAGGGAACTGGTAGTTTTTCTAGTTCTTTGGCTGAGCGGCTTTATACTCAGCTCTTTATTAACTTTAGGCATAGAAATACCACCGGTTACTACGCTGATAGGAAAATTTTTGACGGGTTTATTAGGGGCCTGATCCGTTGTCTTTATATACTAATCTACTTCTTACAACAATTACCGCTTGCATCTCTCCATCCTATACCGGTGGTATCTGCTTCATCAATAATAATCGTCTTTTTCTTTTTACTGATGGAATATTCCTCAATAAACTCAATCAGTTTGTCCAGATTGTTTTATTCTTTTTTCGCAATGATAATAAGCTTTTCTCTAATTGGTATCCTTTAAGACTGTGGCTCATTTTTAAAATGTAGTGGGTAGTTATAAAAATTTCCTATGCATGGGATTCCTGATAGGGATAGCTGGAACAAGCCAGAGAGGAGCGCAATTAACCGGTTTGCACTTCAAGACGCAACATAATTATGATAGTGGTTTGAAGTGGTATTTAGTCAAAATAGCGTTTACTCTAATGGTGTGGGGAAGCGTACAAAAAACGTAGTTCCTAACGGTCCGGTCTCGTAGTCGATCCTGGCATTGTGGCGGGCGGCAATACTATAACATACTGCCAAGCCAAGCCCAGTGCCCTTTTCTTTGGTGGTCAAGAAGGGCGTCCCCAGTTTTTCGTATAGTGAAGTATCTAGCCCGCATCCATGGTCTTTTATATACAAGATTATTTCATTTCCCTCAATGCTGGTTCCAATGGTGAGTATTCCGCCAGATGACATAGCCTCAAGGCCGTTACGGGACATATTTATTAACAACTGTCGGATTTCCTGAGTATCGATTAACAGCATGGGAGGCTTACCAAGGTCAAGCTTCACATCCATTTCGTTATAATTAGCATCAGCTTGAATCATGGGATAAATGGATTTTACCACCTCATCCAGATACTGCGCCTGCAGATCAACCCTTTTGTCTTTTGCCATCCTCAGGTATTCGGAAATAATATCATTGGCCCTGTCCAGTTCTTCAATCATAAGTTCGAAAAAAATACGGTCGTCTTCGTAGAATTCCTTACCTTTTAACATTTGCAGAAAACCACGTATTGTAGTTATGGGGTTTCTTATCTCATGCCCGATGCTGGCAGCCATTTCACCGATCAGATTGAGCCGGTCGAGGCGGGCAATTTCAGTTTCGAGACGCTTGCGTTCGCTTACGTCACGAATTATCATGCTTGATAACAATTTGCCGCTTGAGTCTTTATAAAGGTTGGATGTCACTTCAGCCTCAAACCTTGTTCCATCATTACGGACCAGGGTCATCTCGCTGTGAAACCGGCCTGTGCGCGACCTCTCCTCCCCTGCCTGCATGACTCGGGGGTCTTCTTTATCCACTATCCTCCATCTTCCCATAGTACAAAGCTCATCCTTCGTCCGCCCGAACATGCGGCAGGCCGCCGGGTTGGCGTCCAGGATCATACCATCGGGGTAATTGAGAATTATTCCATCAAGGCTGTTTTCGAATAGGGAAGAGTACCTCTCCTTACTCTCCCATAGCGCTTCCTCCGCCTGCTTTCGTTCGGTTATGTCCTGCCAAAAAACAGAAATGCCATCCGTAGAGGGATAAACGCTCATATACACCCAACTCTTACTGACATCCGAAAAAAGTTCATAATGTTGCGGACTCTTTTCTGCTAATACCTGGCGAAATTTCATTAGAGATAATTCAATAGCACCCGGAAAGACTTCTTCGATTTTTTTACCGATTAATTCGGCTCTCGATACCCCCCATGCTTGTTCTGCGCCCTTATTTATATATGTAAAACAAAGCTCCTTATCCAGAGAGTAAAAGCAATCGGATATACTCTCCAGCAAGTCCAGTTTCTGACGTACCGCTTCTTCCACCTCGCGGGTGCGTTCCAGAACAAGTTCCTCCAGGTGCAATTTATAATCCTGCAGTTTCTTCTCGGCCCACTTGCGTTCGGTGATGTTCGAAGCCACAATTGCGACCATGCCGTCGCCCGCATCCCACGCATTGACGTCATAATACAAGTCTACCGCCTTACTATAATCCGTCATGTGGATAGGTTCGTGTGTTTTCAAAGCACGGTCGAGCATCTCAAACCAATAATCCTCGACAAATCCATAAAGCTCAAGAACTGTCCGTCCTTCCATTTCCTCCCGTTTCATCCCCGTAAGGGCCTCGGTCGCTTTATTGATTTTGATATATCGGAAATCTATAACTCTGCCGTTTTCATCGAATATTGGCTCAAGAAGCGGGAACATCTCGGTCATCTTTTCGAAAAGGCCGCGATACTTTTCCTCGCTTTCCCGTAATGCCTTCTCGGCTTTCTTCCGCTCGGTGATATCCTGCCCACTGACCATTGATTTGAGAGGTTTTCCATTTTTATCTTTCTCAGAGATGATATTTAAAAATACATCTATAACCCGTCCGTCTTTGCATTTTATTTTATATTCCGCATTAGGAGCCACTTCTCCGTTTAATAATTGACTATACCTGGTCTGAAAAGCTATTTTACATTGGTCATCAATAATATCAAATGGATTCATCGCAAGCAGTTCATCCCTGCTATATCCAGATACTTCACAAGCCAAATCATTGACAAATGAAAACCGCATAATCTGCAGATCCAATTCGTAAATTAATGCCGGTGCAAATTTGATCTGTTCCCGGTATCTTTCCTCACTCTCCCGAAGCGCCTCCTCCATTTTCTTACGCTCGCTGATTTCCTCAAAAATTACGACTGCTGCAGTTATCCGCTCTTGCTCATCAAATATGGGGGAGGAACTGACTAGTACTGGATTTCTGGTACCGTCAACATGTTGGATGATCATCTCCACGTTGCGAATTGTTGCTCCCAATTTTAACGAATGGCTTACCGGCATTTCTTCAAGTGGGAAAGGACTGCCGTCCGTTCGCTGCGCTTTAATCTTTGATATATGCGAGTCAAGGTCAAAACAGGTGTAATCAGTCCCGTAAAGTTCTTTGCCTCGCTGGTTTACATATGATAATATGCCGTTGGCCTCGACCATAACGACTGCTGAAGGAATAGTCTCCAATAACGTCTGTAATTGTATTTTATGCTGTGCGTCAGGTTTGTCGGCCTTCGAGGTTGTAGTTTCGCCGAGATGTCTGAATGGTGCTGCGTTTGAGAGCTGGTTTAGTGTTTGTTCAAGTTCTTTTATTCTTTGGTTTGCACGAGTAAGTTCATTAAGCAAATCTATCCTGAAATAGTCTTCGCACAACTCACCATCACCCCTTGCCTACCATTCTTAGAACTAATTTAGCATACCTTTTATGTCGACAAAGAACGAAACAGGAATTGGCTTCTTCATCCTATAAATTCATTATTTACTTCTCTAATACAGATATGATCAGCAATGGTATATAATTAACGTCTTAATCAAAAAAATTGGGGTTATTTGGAGCAATTGTAAATGTATTTCTTAAGAAATATGGTGAAAACCTACGACAAATGATTGGAATGAAGGCTAAAGAAGGCAGTCGAGGTCGAGAATTAGGTGAACCTTGACCCCTGCTAGGAAATGTTAGTAACAGTATTCGGCAGGAAGAACATTTTTCCTCCCAAATATGGTTAAAAAGGGATATGATAGTAAATACCCACATATAACCGAAGTTAAAAATGTATTGCTCTTATTACACCTGTTGGGGATTTCGCTCTGTATATAGGCGCTATTTCCAACCCATGTTGTGTGCTATTTTGCAACTGGATAAGTTCATATATAATAACTGTACGACCTTATTTGCAACAGGAGGGCAACTCATGTCTAAATCCAGCAATTGTTTCAATCTGTACAAAGTGTCAGAGGCCATCCTTGACAATCCTCTCATGGCCTGCGTTGTTGTCGATACCGATGGCATTGTCCGGTTTATCAATCAAGCCTATTTAGAATGGTTGGGCAAAACCAAGGACGAAGTAATGGAAAAGCACATTCATAAGGTTACACCTCATTCCAAATTACCTGAAGTCCTGTGCAGCGGGAAAACTGATCCGGTTGACCTGTGGTCGGTTAATGACCGTGAGACGATTATCACCCGCTACCCGTTGCTTAAAGATGATCAAGTCATTGGGGCAGTGGGACAGACTATTTTTCTGGATAAAGCCGGGGCCAAGTTACTCATGAAGAAGCTGCAAACTATGGAAAAGGAATATGAAACGATATCGGAGGTGCTGGTGCAGAGTCCTTACCTTATATATGTGATTGTCGATAAAGCTGGCATTATCACCTTTATTAATCAGACCTATCTGCACATATTGGATATGAAGAAAGAGGACGTGGTGGGCAGACACATCCTGGAAATAACCCCTCATTCCAAGCTGCCTGATATTTTAAGAACCGGTGATATCGACGAAATTGACATATGGACCGTCAATGGCAGAGACACCATGATTACAAGAACCCCTATTATAAAGGATGGCGAGATTACCGGAGCGGTAGGGAGAAGCTTGTTTTTAGATATGTCCCAGGCTAAAATGCTTATTAACAAGCTGCAAGAAACGACGAAAGAACTTAAATACTATAAGGAAGAATTCCGACAGCATTATCAAGCTCGTTGGCAATTTGATGATCTTATCGGAGTTAGTTCCGAATTTACAATGATTAAATCCATGGCCCAGCAATTAGCTCATACGGAATCCAACATACTTATTACAGGGGAAAGTGGAACTGGCAAGGAATTGTTTGCTCAGTCCATTCATAGCCAGGGAGGAACAGATGGACCTTTTGTTCGTGTCAATTGTGCTGCTTTACCCGAAAACTTGCTGGAATCCGAGCTGTTTGGGTATGAGGAAGGAGCTTTCACCGGGGCCAAAAAAGGCGGTAAACCGGGAAAATTTGAACTAGCCAAAGGAGGAACCATCTTTCTTGATGAAATAGGCGACATGCCTCTCAGTATGCAGACCAAGCTTCTCACCGTGCTACAAGAACGGGTGGTTGAAAGGGTGGGTGGCATTAATCCTATTTCCATAAAAGTAAGAGTTATCGCAGCCAGCAATCGCGATCTGGAGCATATGGTTGCCAATCACCAGTTTCGAGAGGACCTTTACTACCGGTTAAATGTAGTGCGTTTAATCCTCCCTCCATTGCGGGAACGAATAGAGGATATTCCTTTGCTCGTTAATTACTTAATGACTGTTACCAACAACAAGCTTAAATCCCGAGTGACAGCTATTTCCAACGAAGCCCTGCATATGCTGCAAAGCTACAATTGGCCGGGAAATGTGCGGGAGTTGCAAAACCTGCTGGAGCGCGCTATAAATCTGGCCTGGTTGAAACAGGCCACCCGGCTGGAGGTGCAGCATTTCCCCTCATTACGTGATGAAACTCCTTCACCCTTAGTTAATAAAACTGGACGAATCACCTTGAGCGATTCGGTTCAAAAATTAGAGCGAGAGCTGATAGGGCAAATGCTGAAATCCACCAGTTATAATAAAGCTCAGACAGCTAGAGAATTGGGCCTTAACAAGTCGGTTTTATATAGTAAAATGCAAAAATATGGTTTGTAGAGATTGATCCGATAAATGAAAAAGGCCTTCTTAACGAAGGCAGTATCTAATACTTTATTTTGTTAGGGCAGAGCCAGCCGTGCTGACTCTGTCTTTTTTATTGAACAAAAGGCATAAGCTCCTTCCTTTATCAGTAGCATTTTAGACACGAAATTGCATCGATCAAGCCGTAATGTAGTTAATAATTGCCGCTGTCGGGCCATTTGTATATTGCGCAGGGTTGTTAAATCGGTCGCATAGTTCATAATTCATCCGCAACTCGCTAAAGGCGCTAAATAAGTCGCTTGTTTGAAAACGTCCTGTGCCAAGGGGTGTAAAAAACGACCCAATGAAATAATAGGAGAAGGGGTGACGCCAGACAAGACCCCAAAATACTGGGGTTTTATGATACATCCGAGAATTGGCATACTTATTGCTTATATAGTCTGAAGAGATACCTTCAGACTATTTCTTTTTGCAGCCATGGTTATTTCTCTTAGATGTTAATTTATACAGCTGGAAAGGAGGGCAGAGCCAGTATCTTAAAGGGCTTATTCACTATAGTAAGATCTTTTATCTAAGGGATTATTAAGGAGGAAAGCTTTGATGACTTTTAATAAGATTGCAGTTCTGGGAGCTGGCACAATGGGCACCGGTATTGTCTGGGCCTTTGCTGCTGCCGGAAAGGAAGTCGTTGTCTACGATATTTATCAGGAAATTGTGGACAGGTGTATCGCCAATGTTAAAAAAGGTGTGGCCAAACAGGAAGAAAAGGGAAAGGTACCGGCGAGAACCGCGGATGGCCTGAAAATAACCGGTACTGCCAGGTTGGAAGATATCGCCGGGGCGGACTTTGTTCTGGAAACCGTACTGGAAAAAATGTCTATCAAAAAAGATGTGTACAGCAAGTTGTCCACCATCCTGGGAGATGAAATCATTGTAGCTACCAATACTTCAGCACTACCCATTACTGAAATTGCCACTGCTTATAAGAAGCCGGAAAAAGTTGTAGGTATGCATTTCTTCAATCCGGCCCAGGTTATGAAGTTAATAGAAGTAATAGCTGCTGCGCAAACCTCGCAGGATACAGTTGACGCTGTTTTTGCACTGTCCCTCGCCATTGGCAAAAAGCCCATTCAGGTTAAGGAAGGCCCCGGATTTGTAGTAAACCGAATTCTGGTTCCAGCCATCAATGAAGCCGCTTGCATTTTTTATGAAGGCCTGGCCAGTGTACCCGATATCGACACAGCCATGAAAATGGGTGCCGGCTGGCCTATGGGACCTCTGGCGCTTGGAGACTTGATAGGAATAGATATATGTTTGGAAGTCTGTAAAACCCTTTTTGAAGAAACCGGCGATCCCAAATATCGTCCCGCAGCAACATTAAAACAATATACCCGGGCGGGCTGGTTGGGAATGAAGACCAAAAAAGGCTTCTATAACTATTAAATATGATTTCATAAAAAGCTGCTTTCGTTGGGAAACACAGAGCTGAATTCAAGTGCAAATAACCTAAGAACAAGAGATTAATACAAAGGGAGGCATTTTAAAATGACGAAAGAAATTCAGGATGTAGTAATGGTCAGTGCGTGCAGAACACCAATAGGTAAATTCCTGGGTCAGTTTTCGAATGTACCGGCCAGGGATTTGGCAGTAACGGCAGGTAAGGAAGCCATCAAGAGAGCGGGGATCCCGGCTGAAAGTATTGATGAAATTGTAATGGGTCAGGTTTACGCGGGCTTACAGAAGTCTCTGCCCGCACGTATTGTCGGGTTGGCATGCGGACTTCCTGAGCGCAGTAATGCCTGTGTTATAAATCAGAATTGCACTTCCAGCATGAGAGCGTTGGAAATTGCGAGTCGCAACATTATGCTGGGAGTGACAGATATCGCGCTGGTTGTTGGTGTTGAAAACATGACCCAGGCTCCCTATATGGTTCCCAGTGCAAGAACCGGTGCCAGAATGGGCGATGCCAAACAGATCGATTCGTTAACCCACGATGCCCTGGTTGATTCATTGGTTCCGGGGCACATGGCAATGACCGCTGAAAACGTTGCGGCCATGTATAGCATAACCCGCGAACAGTGTGACGAATTAGCGGTGAGAAGCCATACCAATGCCATAAATGCAACTGATAATGGTATTTTCAAGAGAGAAATTGTTCCTGTTGAAGTTGTAACTAAAAAAGGTGTAACACTTATTGAAACAGATGAACATCCTATTCGTGGCTGCAGCATCGAAAGTGTCGGCAGGCTTAAACCGGCATTTAAAAAAGAGGGTGGTGTAGTAACCGCTGCCAATGCATCCGGCATTAATGATGGAGCATCAGCTGTTGTGATTATGTCCAAACAAAAAGCAGCCGAACTAGGAATAAAACCGCTTATGAAACTGGCCGCTTCGGTCGGTGTTGGCGTTGATCCAAAGATCATGGGAATCGGACCTGCAGAAGCAATTCCGGTAGCACTGGAGAAAGCTGGTTGGAAATTCGATGAGGTTGATTACTGGGAGCTGCATGAAGCGTTTGCACCGCAGTTCATAGGCTGTAAAATCCGCCTGAAAGAAAAATATGGCATGGATCTCTCCATGGATAAAGTGAACCACAATGGTTCAGGTATTGCTTTGGGACATCCTATTGGCTCATCCGGACTGCGTATCGTCGTTTCCTTATATTACGAACTGGAAAGACTTGGCCTTACCAAAGGCGGTGCCTCTACCTGCGTAGGAACCGGACCGGCCATGGCTTCTTTGTGGACCCGGGATATTTAATAGCCTTACCTTAATCTTCCTGGCAGGTGATGGTCTGCACCGCCATCACCTGCGTCTATAGTAGTAAGGAAAAAAACTAGTACACTGTCAACCCTAATTCTATGTATTACTCGGCGAGGGAAATTTTCGTAGGACAAGGCGGGCTCGCAGCTCCTTGCCGTCCTGGCACCGCTGCATTAGCCCGTCCGTGGGCGTCAGCTCCTTGGCGTCCTGACCCCGGCAGCTCCATGCCGTCCTGGTATCGCTGCACTAGTATCGTTCATGAACGTCGCCGCATTAGCCCGTCAGTGGGCGTCAAATGAGTAATACTATACGTATTGCGATTGACGACAACGCAGTAATACGGAAATTTAACCGACGATAATATATAGAATAGGGTTGACAGTGTACTAGCATCCATAGCTTGTCCACTTCCCCCTTAATTAATATATACTTGCGGTAGGATATTCCTACCGTGCTTTTTATATAGGTATGACGGATAATATTGGCTATTGATCATTTTTAGTCATACCAAGAATAGGCGTCCGCGGGGATTCCAAGTGAATATTGATCTAGCCATGACAATTGAAGCAGATGCTTCTGCACTATGTTTTTCTACTTTCGACCAGAGAGAAGGCATAGCGGCTTTTGTAGAAAAGCGCAAAGCAAGTTTCTCAGGCAAATAGACGATAAAGGAGGAAATATTTTAAGATGGATTACAGCATGGAATATAAACGCAAACAGGTACCCGTAGATGAGGCCATTAAGGTCGTGAAATCAGGGGATGTGGTTAACTATGGCGAATTCGTAATGAATTCCAGCTACCTGGATGCTGCTCTGGCCAGGCGCGTTGATGAATTATTCAATGTCAATATCCGGACCACGACCTGCCCGTTTCAACCCCAAACAGTTGTGGCCGATCCGGAGAGGAAGCATTTCATCTACAATGATGCGCATATGAGTGCCGCCAGCCGCAAACTACATGACCAGAACCTTTGTAATTATATACCCATAACCTATCATGAAGTGCCGAGTTTCTATGAACGCAGCTATATGCAGCCGGATGTAGCCCTTATCAAGGTTGCCCCCATGGATCAGCATGGTTTCTTTAACTTTGGAACCTCAAACTCGTTTACCCCTCATATATGCGATTCAGCTAAAACCGTAATAGTTGAGGTCAACGACAAAGTTCCGAAATGTCTGGGCGGCAACCGGGAATCCATCCATATCTCCGAAATCGACTATATAGTTGAAGGCGATAACAAACCTCTGATTCAGCTTCCCGAACTACCCGTATCGGATGTTGACCGAAAGATAGCCTCGTTAGTCATGGAAGAGATTAAAGATGGGGACTGCCTGCAACTGGGCATCGGGGCCATGCCCAATATGGTGGGGGCCATGATAGCCCAGTCCGACCTCAAGGACCTGGGTGTTCATACCGAGATGCTGTGTGATTCATTTGTGGATATGTATGAAACCGGGCGTTTAACCGGTAAGTGCAAACAACTGGATAAACGCAAGATAGTGTGGACCTTTGCCATGGGCAGCAACAAATTGTATGATTTCCTGGACAACAACCCGTGCTGCGCCTCATATCCGGTGGATTACACTAATGATCCGTTTATAATCGGCCAGAACGATAATGTTGTCGCCATCAATAACGCCATTGAAGTGGACCTTTATGGGCAGGTGGCTTCCGAGTCGTCGGGAACCCGGCATATATCTGGAACCGGAGGGCAGCTGGACTTTATAACGGGATCGTATTATTCCAAAGGAGGCAAAGGCTTGATCTGTTTGAGTTCCACTTTCAAGGACAAGGAGGGCAATCTGAAATCCAGGATTTGCCCCACATTAACCCCTGGAGCCATTGTCACCGTGCCCCGGAGCATAAACTTCTATGTAATAACCGAGTACGGCAAATGTATGCTCAAAGCCAAATCCACCTGGCAAAGGGCGGAGGCGTTAATCAATATTGCCCATCCGGACCTGCGCGACGAATTGATCAATCAAGCCGACAAAATGCATATCTGGGTCAGAAGCAATAAAATTGTATAGATATATAGGAACCAAGTGCATTATGGGATTAGATCTAAATGGCATTTTGCACCAATATCTCCAACCCCCCAAAACAACTTGACAGGCGGGTGGTGCAAAGGGGGCTCCACCCGCTTGTCATCCTTGCTGCCCATCGCATTGCGGTCTATATTGTTAAACTATGCCATGGATTTGATGGGACATACTGACATTGCCTTAACCAGAAACATTTTTAACGGAGTTGCCCGGTATTTTTCCATTATGATATAATTTCAGTAAGGAACAGTAAGGAAAAAGAATAGAACCAACTGAGGTGTGTACAATGGTAAAAGAATCAATATTAAAGGAGCCTGGGAAAATGCCGGAAATCAGGCTGGGAAAGATCAGCTCCAAACGCCAGCTAACCATCCCCAAAGATTTCTATGATAAATTAAATCTCACTGATGATGTGGAGATTATCCTGGAGGAAGACGGTCTGAAGATTCGGAGTTTCAGGCGGGATAACCAGATCTGCGATGATTATTCCGATTTTGTCTTAAAATCTATTCTTGACGAGCAAGGGTTTACCACCCCGGAAGCCTTACTTGAAGAATTCAGGCTGCGAATGAACCTCTTGCCTCTGGCTGCCCAGGATTTAATCGACGATGTGCGCAAACAGGTAGCCCGGGATAAACGTACTTCTGATGAGATTGATAAAGAACTTTTTGGCGAGGATTGATTTATGTTAGATTTTCGGATTTCGCCTAAAGCCGAAAAGTACATCAAGAAAATCAAAGACCAGGAGTTAAAAGCCAAATTCCGTGAGGCCATTATAGAGATAAGAAAGAATCCATATGTGGGAAGCCCTAAAAAAGGAAATCTGAGTGGTATCCGGGGCTATGATATATACTACAGCAGTACTAATTATGAGATCGCTTATGAAGTAATTGAATACCAGGGAGCCATGATCATCATTATCCTCGCCGGAACCCGGGAAAACTTTTATGCCGAACTGGACAAATACATCAAGAAACGGCGAAAAAACCTTCTATAACAACAAACTTGCACACTCTGTACCAGAGTGCAGAGGACGCTGTATTTAAGGCATCGGGGGTTGATTAAGGAAGTAGTAAAATGCCGGAAGTAAAAATAGGAGGTTCCTTTGAACTTTTGTTACAAGACGAATGGGATAAATACTTGGGCACAGATATTTTTAACGATATGCGAGTAGATGATACTTATTTGGGAGCGTCGGATGATATCTTTGCAAGTTTATCCCATCCATGACTGCATGAAATGATTCAAGAGCATAATAACAAAGTTGGCTCTTTATTGATCACATACGCTTTATGCAAGCATTATTATGATAAAGGTATTCCTGATGACCCTTGGTATATATCGCCGGGAAAAGATGGACAATCAATTCAGTATATGCCGTTGTTCCAAGAAGAACATTGGATGAGGCGATACTGGTTTAACTATTTTAATAGCGGTGGGAAAATGGGGATAATACACTGGAAATACGATGAAACCCCGAGGGGCCATCAATGGATATACGACCGACCCCTGAAGCCGTAATTGATATTTCGGTTTTGGCTACCCCACTTCAAAATGATAAAAATGCACACCCCCGGTCAATCTTTCAACGATTCCAAGTAGGGGTGTGCATTTCTATGGGAAGATATATGGTTCACATGCAAGATTTGCGGCCCTTGTATTTCCATTTTACACACCTTTGTATTTAAGATAAATACCCAGAAAAACAAGAAACCCTCACAATAGTGAGGGTACCTTTTCATTTACTGTGATGGCGGAGAAGTACTTTAAACTAGGCGATGACATATAACCTATTTATCTAACCAAAAAACCTCACGGGTATTAAGGAATAGTCTTTTTTAAACCTCCAGTAAAAACTCACTAAAAACCTTAAAAGAAACTGATAAACTATGGGTTAAAACCAACTAACCTGAGACTGTATTAAGTCTCCGCCATCACACCTTCAATATAGCATGGGTTGGGTTTGCCTGCAATACTTTTTTTATAGATAGCATCGCTTCACATTCCAGGCCTTGCACATCGATATAGCTTATATAGGTCGCAGACATATCAATCCGTTCTGCTATGTCTGCTTGAGACATTCGTTTATGCAAACGAGCTTCTTTAATCTTTATCCCAATGATTTTGAAATGCTAAAACTCTACAGATTGTGGAGCATCTAAGAATATAGCCCATTTATTGATGAATTTGCTTTGAGTATAGAGCTTTAATTAAAGGAAAGATGGAACTAGTAGAAGGCAATTGAAAAAAGTGACAAATTAATGGAGGACAAATGATATGGAACAATTCCGTATTGTAGCAGTACGCAAAGACAATAAAGGTAATTTAACTAATTTCAAATTAAATAATGGACAAGAATTAGACTACACCCAGGCAACTCAAATGGCTCAAGATGGGAAAATAGCAAATGTAGATGTAGTAGACAGAAAGCACGGAAAAAAATTTCTAAGAAGTGAAAGAGATGGAAATGAAGCAAATAACTTAGATAATCTACCAACATTCTAGAGCGAGAAGCTGAATCTATCCATATTTCGAGGGAATCCCGTGAAAAGCCTTTTTGGGTAATTTTCAATCTTTTAATGGCTATTCAACAATTTAACGGCTTGTAAATGAAGGGGTGTGCAAATGCCGCGTAAAACTGCACCCCCGGGGGTGCACTTAATTGTACATTTTCTTGCCTATAGGAACGTAAAAACAGGAAATAAATAGATTTGAAACTGGATTACTGGGCAGAACTACAAATAGGAAGTTATTTCGCGATATGTTAGAAAAGCGCTTACTAAGAAGATCCGCATTGCGTAAAACCACAAATAGAAGCTTATTTTAAGATACTAAACGAATCAACTGATCGATGTATTAATTGCATGGCTAAGATTCCTCCGCAAGCAAAATTCTGCATGGAATGTGGTAATAAAGTTGAGAATAGGTCGATAATCAGCGGATTATTGGAAGAACCTATTGATAATATTTCTTTGAGCACAAAGCTTATCAGAAAGGTAAAGCCCAACTATCCTAAAGTTGGGAGTGTTTTCCAAGCTACTTTGGATGACTTAATGAACATTAAATGGATAGGTATTAAACGTTCTAGAATGATAAAAACGCGGTCGAAGAATTTATATCTGGATAATGTGATGATGCAATGGTGTGGCAAGCTTACTCCAAATTAGATCTGAAATGGGAAATAGTTTCATAATAATGAAATGGTTAAAGCCTCCGAACCTTGGAGGCTTCTATATTCTTGCTGGTAGGCCATGAAGGACTCGAACCTTCGACACCCTGATTAAAAGTCAGGTATCTAGGTGTGGGGATAAGGTAAGTGGAGGTAAAGGGTCTCTGATACTTATAATTAGGAGCATTCCTGTATAATTGCCAATTCTATTATTATTGGAACCATAAGTTGCCGTATTAAATTGGATTATTCCTCTTCTGTTCAATTGCTTAAATGGTTCCTCTTTTATAGGCTTCAATCCGCTTAAATATCACACAGCCCACAAATAATAATCCCATATATCCCACCAAAGGATAAAATACACTGACAAGTTTGGTGAATGGAAATAAACTCATAATGAAAGTGCCAATGGACACTATGACTGCAAACATACGATTTTTTTTGATATCCTTGTTAAAAAATCTGCCGCAGACAGTCCACATCATTGTAGAACAGGAAGAAAAAATACCCAGTAGTAAGATAATCGAAAAAGCGGCCCCAATAACATATGATATTTTCGTTGCAAGATACAAAGTAGGAATTGCCAGGGTAGACGTATTCTCGGAATTCAGCAAAATGGCCGTATTCATGATTGCAATTGATGCGATCAGAGCCATTGTACCAAACAATGCTCCAAGTCTTGCGGAATTCCTGCTTTCCGCTTTGGCACCCAAAGCCGTATAATATGTGCTACCGCCTAAAAAGTTCAATGACAAATACAATGCAGCGCTTAAAATCCAGTTCGGAGAAGCTTTTGTGCTTATCAAAATCGGCTCATACTTCGTAATTTCAGAAATATTACCAATATCTCTTATCACCGTTATCGTCCCGACGAGCAACGTAAAGACGATGATAATCGGACTGATCATCGACACGATTTTAACCATTTTCTCGAACCCGACCAGGTAGGAGCATAAAATTAGCGCCGACATCAACGCCGAGCCGACATAGCGATTTATACCGTAATATTCATATAGAGTAGTACCAGCACCGGAAATAAGTACCGACATTATCAATGCCAACGTTACGGGAATCAGCGACGTATACAGTGCTCCCAGCTTGTTTCCACAGAAGTACACAAAGTGATTGAATTGTGCTTTGCTTTTATGATCATAACCGGTCGTTATAATAATCTCGCTTAAAATGAGAAAGCCAGCAAGGTTCAATATTACGACACCATAACTGGCATATCCGTAGCTCGAAAAAAACTGCAGTATTTCCTGCCCGGTTGCGAATCCGGCACCTATAACCCACGCCATAAATGCTCCTGTGTATTTTATTACCGCCCGTGGGCTACATTCTTTATACTTCTGACTTATCATTGCACATCTCCGACTATAATGGTTCCTGTTATTTTGTGGATCAGCACGAAAGGAGCATTAAAAGAGTTAACATGGACGAAAATCCTAAGAAATAGTATAGAAGAACATTTAGTTATTATAAAGCTAATGAGGATATTATTGTAAATTGGAAGCATAAGTTTGCCGAAGCGGCAAACTTATGCTTCTAGGTACAACACTTTTTATCAATAGATGGTAGATAATTTGGTTGAGGCAGTGAGAGAATTAATCCTTGCTAACCTGCGCTTCTCATGCGGTTTTAAGGGAATATGAAACGTTCTTTCATGTTCCCCCACACAACCCTAACCCCATTTTCCGTATGCGGAAACATAAATTACAGCACTTCAAATGTACTATTCTCGGTATTTTACTTGCGATATAGCACTACTACGGTCTCAACACGGTAGGTCTGGGGGAACATATTCTATTCTTCAAATACAAAAGGCCTGGGGTGAAAACATATCCCAAGCCCTTTGTATTTATTACGGTCAAGAAAGGTCATTAACACAATATGCTACTTGGTAATAATTGTAAGCCGCTCTCTTCGAAACCATTCCCATCCCTTCCCTTCGTTAGAGATAGACATACGCCGGATCCAACCGGCCATTGGCTTCTCAAACAAGCAACCGGCCATTTCTAAACCGGTTGTAATTCCGCTATTACTGTTCCCCAAGGAAATAACCAGTTCTTTACAACACCTTGAGTTTTCTGCCAGAATTTATTAAGGACAAAAAAACCATTGGAGGTATATCAATGAGTTGTACAACAAAACTACCCTTTAGGAATACCCTAAAGAAAATTACAAATGGAGCACTGATTATATTGTTTATTTTGGGACTGACTTCTTGTAATAATGTTAAGAACGAGGAATCTAATATAAATGTTGTTAAACCAGAAACCAGTACCAAGGAGAAAGATCCCAACGAGTGGTCGCAAAGGATTGTCCGGGAAATGCTGGTTGACAAGCAAGAACTTACGGAAATGTTAAATAAGAGCCCTGGTACATTTGTCTGGTATTCCTATATTTATTATGATACCACCAATGATGTTTCATATTTAGCGATGGCCGAAAAGTCAAAATCCTGGAAGACAAATATCTTAAGATACCACTACCCTATTTTTAAAAACAAAAGGGATATTCCACAAAATGATATTCTGGCTATGGAAAAGGCCAATATGGCAGAAAGTCCGTTTGACGAATATTTTTACACCTTTGGTTATTACAGGCCTATGAAATATAAGGAGCCTATTCCCTTTGAAGAACGCCTGAAACGCATAAATTATCCTACTGAAGATTTTATATTTCAAGATATTTATTAAATTTCTTAATATAGTAGATAATTTGGTGGGACATGGGATTTGAACCTCTTTTACAAGCATATACCCCCCCGTATACCTTAAATCCGCGTAAAAGTGCACCCCCGGGGTGCAAATAATTGTACATTTCCTTGCCTCGCGGGACATAAAAACGGGCATAAAATTTGGGGCCAAATGCCCTAATGGGCTGGGTTTAGCCCACTTCTATTCTATCAACAGGAGTGTCTCAACGTGGCTTGAGATGACATTATGGATGTCATAATAGGCATCTTCCAAGTCTCGTTCCCGGAAACATATCCACTTAAGTGCAATTTCAAACGATGTTTAAGGAACATATCCATTTATTTCGCTATCGCATGATAGCCTGAGTATTCCGTCAGAAAACCATACTTTAATCCCAAAACATTATCACTTTCATTTTCAGATGTTTTTATGGCAAAGGTGTTTATCGCATCTTCTATGCTCATATTTTTATCAGTAATATACTGAAGCTGTGCATAGTTATCTTCATTTCTAAAGAGCTTTCCTTCAGTTTCACCTAATGTCAATGTACTATTGCTGTTTCGGAAGCCTCTAAGATTGTTATCATCTCTTCCTTGAAGCACATAATAAGTATCACCTGCATCGTTAGCTTTTTTCAGATTGTATTTTAGGTTATCCTTTTCATACATAGCTATTTCCGCAATAAGGCCGCCACCATCTGTGATTTTTTGATTTGCTCGGTTAAAACAAATTACCAGTTTTAAAGAATCATATTCTGTGCAGAAGTTAAAATCACCGGTTGAATCCATAAAGCCGGCCAATGGTCCTTTATTGCCATAATGTGGAGCAATAGCATTATTTATTGTAATAACTTTTCCTTCTTCTCTGCAGCTTCCCTTCGCATTATAAATGTCTTTTTCCCAAACTCCGTCTTCTTTACAAAGCCACCCTTTTCCTGTTTCAAAATCATATTCAGGAAGCATAAGTCCATTGTTGTCAAACTTCATTGTTTTTGCAGTAACACCGGTACAGTAATCTCTCAGTCCTAAGCAATCCACAGCTGCTCTGACCTGATTTATCTCAGATGCCGAGCATACCCATACGTCGATTCCGTTCTCATCTAATACCTTCCAAAGCTCAACAGTATTATCAGTAACTGCAAGACCATTTGTTACGGTCACGGACTTTGGGCCAACAAGAGAAGTAAGGGATAAAGGACCTTCAATTGTCTGATTTTCTGTTTCCATCTTGCTGTACTTTGAACATGATGCATATGTTATGTCATATATCTCCTGCTCTGTCATTCCGGAAAACCATCTAATCTTCCAGTTATCTCTATAATTAGCAGCATCACTTGAAATGATCAGCATTTTCGAAGCAAATTCTCCCCACATTGGATCTTCAAGAACAGCTTCCCTTGTCTGCTCATCAAGTCCCTTTGCGGTGAATGGACCATAGGTTTTATACAGATAGTCATATGCAGTGATGATATCAGTAATCCAATCGTCGAAATTTCCATCAAGCTCTGCTCTAAGTATCTTGTCAAAGGAATCCGGATCCTTGGCAAAGTTCATATTCTCAAGTTGATAAACCAATGCTTGATCCTGTATGTCAAAAATACATGTTGTATTATCAAAATCGAATACAACATATGATTCTTTATCATATAATTTAGATGTATTTCCATAAAGAGTCACAAAATCATTAACTGCTGTCTTGACATCATCTGACCATGTATTAAGCTGTAAAGTGGTCGACGGTTGTTGTGAACAACCGGGGAGTATGCAAATCAACATTACAACTGCAAAAATTATTGTTAACACTTTAGCTTGTCTTCTTTTTACATTCATATAGACTATTTCTCCTTTTAATATTAGTGCCATTCCACACCATCAGGCAAAACTCTGCTATGCTAAATGCCTAATTAACTGATGTCCATAATGTCAACTTAACCTATCGGCTCGAAAAAATCAAATTCCGTACATTATGAATGCCACGATATGTTTCCGCAAACAGCAAAAACACATTTTTTATGTCATACCTTAAAACGCACCTATCCGCAAAACTGCTTGTATCAAGTCTTTTCGCGTGACATCATTACTACCGTCTCGACATGACTCACATCCAGGAAGACCACCTATTATAAAATGCCTATATTCCGT
>JBDKUE010000191.1:0-4536 GCA_039679855.1 Syntrophomonas sp. | reverse complement strand
AAGCCGCGAGTACATAATGTTGCAGTACGCGGGCACCGACCGGCTCTTTTTGCCCCTGGATAAACTCGTTCTGCTCTACCGCTTTTCCGCTTCCGACGATAAGGTGCCCCCCCTCAGCCGGCTGGGGGGCGGCGACTGGGAAAAGACCAAGCAGCGGGTGGCTGCATCCATACAGGAGATGGCCCAGGAGCTGCTGCTGCGCTACGCCCGACGCCAGGCCCAGGAAGGCTATGCCTTTTCCCCGGATACTCCCTGGCAGGCCCAGTTTGAGGAGGATTTTCCCCACCAGGAGACGCCTGACCAGATGCAGGCCATTAGAGATGTGAAAAAGGATATGGAAAAGGCCCGCCCCATGGACCGCCTGATCTGCGGAGACGTCGGCTACGGCAAAACCGAGGTAGCCATGCGGGCGGCTTTCAAGGCGGTTATGGACGGCAAGCAGGTGGCCATCCTGGTACCTACTACGGTTCTGGCCGAACAGCACTACCAGTCGTTCCGGGAGCGTTTTGCCCCCTACCCCACTGTGATCGAAGCCATCAGCCGGTTTCGCTCCCCGGCGGAACAGAAAAGGATCAGTGGTGAATTGAAAAAGGGCACGGTGGACATCGTCATCGGCACCCACCGTCTGCTCTCCAAGGATATCGAATTCAAGGACCTGGGCCTGCTGGTAATTGATGAGGAGCACCGCTTTGGGGTGGTGCAAAAGGAGAAAATCCGGGCTTACAAAGACCTGGTGGACGTCATGTCCCTGTCCGCCACTCCCATACCCCGCAGCCTGCATATGTCCCTGACCGGGCTGCGTGATATGACCATCATAGAAACCCCGCCCCCGGAACGCTACCCGATAAGCACCTATGTGTTGGAATACAATGAAGAGATCATAGTGGAGGCCATCAACAGCGAATTGGAACGCGACGGGCAGGTGTTCTTTGTCCACAACCGGATTGAAGATATATTAAAGGTGAAAGACGACCTGCAGAAGCTGCTGCCCGGGGTCAGCATGGCGGTGGGGCACGGGCGCATGCATGAAGACCAGCTGGCCCGAACCGTAATTGATTTTATCAAGGGAAAATTCCAGGTCTTCCTCTGCACTACGATTATAGAATCGGGCCTGGATATGCCCAATGTAAACACCATAATAGTTGACGAAGCGGATCGCATGGGTTTGGCCCAGCTCTACCAGCTGCGCGGGCGGGTAGGGCGCTCCAACCGCCTGGCCTATGCCTATATAACCTACCGGCCCTACAAAAATATCAATGAAATTGCCCAGAAAAGGCTCAATGCCATTCGTGAGTTTACCGAGCTGGGTTCAGGTATAAAGAACGCCCTGCGCGACCTGGAAATAAGGGGAGCCGGCAATATTCTGGGCCCGGAACAGCACGGTTATATCCAGGCGGTGGGTTTTGATATGTACTGCCGGCTTCTGGAGCAGGAAACCGCCCGTTTGAAGGGCGAGAAGTTCATCGAATTGACCCAGCCCCAGCTGGACATTGACGCTGATTACTATATACCGGACAGCTATATTCCCGATTCCGGCACTAAAATGAGAGTTTATCGCCGCCTGCTGCTGGCTGTTGGGGAGGAGGAGGTCAACGAAATCCAGTCCGAAATGGAAGACCGTTTCGGTGCCATGCCGCCGGTGGTGGACAATTTCTTCCAGATATCGCGCCTCAGGGTTTTAGCCCGCAGCAAGAAAATAAAGTCCCTGCGCAAGAGGGGTCCCACCGTGGAACTGCACCTGGCGCAGAAGCTGCCCACTGATTTTGATCCGCGTAAACTGGGGGGCAGTATCAAAAAACTGAATGAATACACGGTCGTTTTACGCCGGGATAATAATTCCCTGAATGACCTGCAGACCCTTCTAGAAAATATCTAGCATTTTGCAACAGGGGGACGGAGATTATGTTGCATTTTCAAATGCAACATAATCTCCGTCCCCCTGTTGCAAAATCTCCGCCATCTAGCCATATCGATCAAGTGGACGGTTGATCGGACGATTCCGCAGCCTGGTTTTGGGACTGGGGTTTGCGAAGTTTGGCCGCAATTAAGAGGATGGTTGGATATAGTAAGTTTACGGGAAAGGTGTAAACCGGAGTGTATTTAAAGCCCAGCAGATTATAGGTTATATCGGAAGGGAACATGTAGGAGGTAAATACCACCATAGCAAGCCCTAGGGGAAGAATCAGGGGTTTGAAGTCTTTTAGGGAAAAAACATCCTGGCAGATGAAAAGGATCCCCTGCAATAAAATGGTTATTGCCGTCACCCCGGTTAAAAACCACAAAAGCAAGAACCCCATTTCAAGGCGGCGGAATTCACCGAAACCAACCAGGCGGAAAACTTCAAATATGGGAAATTGAGATAATTTGGTCAGATAGGGGCCCAGGATTGATATGGTCTGAAGGCTGAGAATTACCATGGCTCCACCGCTTAATAGATACCACATATAGACTTTTCGTTTTTCCTGCTTGAGATTGCTCACCAGGGGTAGAAACAGGGCAAATATGACGACTTCATCAAAAGGCCAATCAGCAGCATAAAGAAAACCTGCCACCAACGGTTTCCATTCATTGACCACCGGCTTTAATTTGGAAATATCCATAATCGGTATAGCCATAATTATAGCCAGGATTATAAAAAACACGGCGATAAAAAAGAACAGCTCCCCCAACCGCCCGAGTACCGTCAATCCCTTGTATAAGGCGTAAATACAGGGAAATATAATTATGGGAAAAATAATAAGGCGGGGAATCGTGGGGTAGATGACTTTCAGCAGGAGCCCTATATCATAAACGAATTCGGCGGCGAAAACAAAAATGCTCCAGAAAAATAATATATTCAAAACCGTGCCCAGGAAGCGGCCTAAAAGTTCACAACTGATTTCGGTAATTCTTAAGCCCGGAAACCGGTCGTGCAGTTTTAAAATTGCCCAGAGTATATAGATGCCGGGAATTATGGCAATCATCTCTGCCAACCAGGCGCTCTGCCCGGCGGCCTGGCCGGTCACAAAGACCAGGGAGCTGCCCGGAATAAATAGGAAGGCCAGGAAGGCCAATTGTTGACTTGATAAAGGCATTTCTCGTTTCATGCATATACTCCGTTAAATGTTTATTTGCAGTATTTTTTCAAGGTTTTCCGAAAGCGGCTTAAAATAATACAGGGTTTTATTAGGATTGGGAAGGAAGTTGAAAGCAAACACGTAGTCAATCCCATAAAGAATTACCAGGCTGAAGAATATAACTGGTACAATCAACTGCTTCCACTCTCGTTTCCTGACCAGGGGTATTATTTCCAAAACGATATATAGTATGAGAAAACCGGTGATTGAATAAAGCATCAATGATGGCATGACAACCTCCTGCTAAGATAGCTGACTTACTTGAATTGGAATGATTTCGAGGTCATATTACTCCTTTTCAAAACCGTTTTTATTTGAAGTGAGTATTTCACACCCGGGAACAGGTTGGGCCATTCTGACTGTACCTGTTCCCACTCGGAAGGCTGATATTCGTAAACCAGGCGGCCCCACCCTAGAAAGTCACTGCCCAATTCCTGAGAACGGCTGATGCAGCTCTTGATCTGCCGCTCGATTTCCTGGGCTGCCGCTGCTTCAATCTGCCCGGCCGATTCCGGTTCGAGCACCGGAGCGATCCCGCTTTCCTCGTAAAAATTCAACAGAGCCTCTATTTTGATCCGAATGCTTATCTGTCCCTCAACTACTTCCGGTCGGGATTGGGTGCCGAATGCAATGACCTCCAGGGTAATATCTTCCTCCGGATTGAGGGGAGAAGGGATGATGAAAAGCCCCCCCTCGGTGCTGGTTGGACTTAACCAGCGGTAGCCCCGGCATTCGGTTTCATTGAGAGAGCCCACCATCTTCCTGCCTTTAAAAGCGCCCGCTCCACTCAAAGATATCTGTTTTTTCTTATTATTTGTCTGTCTGCCGTTTGTATCCGTTTGGCCTTCCGAAACGTTTCCAGGCGAAGGGGCTTCGGTCAAAGTTACCTGTGGAACCAGCGGTTCTATGCCGGGTGTAGCCAGACGATAAGTGAACTCTTCCATAGTAGTAGGTACATAAATACCCAGCTGGTCCTGGTTCAAGTTGACCAGGGCGAGGAGTCCTGAACCAAGATCGTTGGTCAGGGGAAACTGGGCGCCCATGATTTCCACCGGGGTGGTTCCTGAGCTTATAAACAGGCTGATGTCGGGTCTCACGCTGCGGTTGCGGGTCATAAAATCGGAGATCTGGGAAAGATCGCTTTTAACAAGGTTTTCGCCCAGTATAATGGCCCTTACATGGGCCCATTCAGGCACCTTTGACAAGGACAACATGCTGCGGCGCGCGGCCAGGGCTACTCCCTGGCCGTCGGCAGTAACCAGTACCGGCTGCAGGTCGCTGGAACCGGCTTCTCCGGGGGGTAAGGGCTGTACCAGCAATGTGGAAAAACTCAACAGACCGTCTTCCCGCAGATCAACTCCAACCGCACTGGGAATGGAACTCTGTTCAATCTCCCGGTAGTCCCAGCAGCCCGGGCAGA
>JBDKUE010000091.1:0-2273 GCA_039679855.1 Syntrophomonas sp. | reverse complement strand
GTTAAATATCCGCCCTACCGGGTACCTTTATCGACCTTTAAACGCCTCTTGCGTTTTGTAAGATAGCAAGGTCAGGATTAACAGTCTATTTGTACTCTGTTAACCCTAATTCTTTGATAATTCGTCGTTTAAATTTTCGCATGAATGCGTTGTCGTCAATCGCAATACCTCCAGTATTACTCTTTCGACGCCCACTGACGGGCTAATGCGGCGACGTTCATGGACGAACTAGTGCGGCGGTGCCAGGGATGGCAAAGAGCTGCCGGTGGCAGGACGCCAAGGAGCTGACGCCCAGTGACGGGCTAATGCGGCGGTGCCAGGACGGCAAGGAACCGCCGCCCTACGCCTTGTCCTACAAAAATTTTCCTCGACGAATTATGCAAAGAATTAGGGCTAACAGAGTACCAGTATTAAACAGGCCCTCATGAACAAATAATAAACCCGGGTAAAAATCTTTAATTGGAGGTTTAAAATATGGACCGGGTTATTGCAGTTGAAGGGAACCTGACACCGGTAAAAGAGTTTCTAGCGGCTCAGGGATACCGGGTGATGGACTTGAGCGAAGCCAGATTCAACCGGGTCGACGCGGTGGTTATATCCGGTATGGATGAAAACCTGACCGGCATGCAGGATGTGGTAGTTGAGGCTCCGGTAATAAGCGCGCGGGGCAGAACTCCCCGGGAGGTCTGGCAGGAGATCCAGAAGAAATAGGCTCTGCCCAGAAGGGGCGGGGTAATAGACCGCCCCTTCTTAATAGGTCGGAGGTCCTTAATTGGTCGAAGATGCTTGTTGGCAGGGGCCTGGTGGATATATAATTGGCACAAGAGAAAGCCTTGTCGCGCATGATTCGGCTATTAGAAAGGCTGGGGTAATTTGCCAAACCGAAGAGATTTTCTGCGTCTGCTGGTCGGTTACTCGGAGTCCTTTTCCCTTGAACACCGGCTGTTCAATATCTTTTCTCTTATGGCCTTTTTTTCCTCTATCTTGCTCAGTATTGTAAACCTCATTATCAAGCTTCCTCTCATTTTAGTTCTTGCTCCCCTGTCCTTTGGCTTTTTAATGGCTTACTGTTTTTATATATCGCGCAAAAAGAAAGCTTTTCAGCCGCCCGTTCTGGTCTGCACTATAGCCATGATATTTATGGCCCCGGTGCTCTGGATATACAACGGTGGCAGCACCGGCGGCAGTCAGTATTTCTTGATATTTATCGGTATTCTGGCTGCTATGGTCAATACCGGCCGTCTGCGGTATTATCTGCTGCTCGTTTTTGCATTGCTTCTTTCCGGTTTGATCAGCCTGGAATACTTATACCCCCAGGCCATCACTTATTTTACTTCTCCAGGCCAGCGCTACGTAAATGTTTTATTGGGATTTAATTTATCTGCCGTTACTCTTATACTGCTCTTTGCCGTGTTTGCCGATGGGTATCGTCTGGAACAGCAGAGGGTCAAACAGTATGCTCAGAGTATGGAAGAGATAGCTATTTCCGATGGATTGACCGGCCTGTACAACCACCGCTTTGTCCGTCAGCGCCTGGAAGAAGAGATATCCAAAGCCCGGCGCTATAAACGCAAGCTGTCGGTTATAATGCTGGACATCGATTATTTTAAGAAATTGAATGACACCCAGGGCCACCAGTACGGGGATTACGTGTTAAAACAAATTGCCGAGATACTTCAGCAAAGTGTGCGCAATACTGACACTATCGGCAGGTATGGGGGCGAGGAGTTTATTATTGTCTGCTCCGAGACCGGGCTGGCTGAATCATATATGCTGGCCAACCGCCTGCGGGCTGAGATCGAACGGAGCCAGTTCAAGCGGCAGGTTCAGGTAACAATCAGCGGAGGGGTGGCCGAACTTCATGAGGAAGACATACAACAGCTGGTGGAAAAGGCGGACCGCTGCTTGTATTCGGCCAAACGGCTGGGGCGCAACCGGATAGGGATGTAGATTCTAGTACTCAGTTAACCCTAAAAGTTTAATTCCCACCGGCCAAATTTCCACAGGGCTTCGTTGTCGTCAATCGCAATACGTCCAGTATTACCCTTTCCTCCGACGCCCACGGACGGGCTAGTGCAGCGGTGCCAGGACGGCAAAGAGCTGCCGCCTCTCCCTGCGAAAATTTTTCTCGGCGGATAATTTAAACTTTTAGGGTTAACAGAGTACTAAAAAAATGATCGGCGGCTGTTCAAATAGACCTGGAGCATTACCGCTGCTATTACCAGAATGCCAACTACGGCGGCGATGCAGAGCAGAGGATAGGCCCTTTGCTG
>JBDKUE010000236.1:0-8457 GCA_039679855.1 Syntrophomonas sp. | reverse complement strand
TCAAAGATATTCGAGCGGGAGACAAAATTTCCGGAGTCGTACTTAAGGATTTAAACCAGTTTATTGAACTGCAGGCCTTCAGCAATATTGTCTATGGCAGGGTGCTTTATTATAATCCCGACCAGGCGACCGTTTCTTTGTTGGACAGCAACAATCGTTTCTGGCAGTTAAATATCCCCGATCTTTCATATATTGTCAGCGGGGGAATGAAGGCCGGAGTCTCCCTGGCCCCGGGGAGTTGGGTCAGAATAGTCTTGAAACCGGGGTCAACAAGCATCTTGAGAGCGGATCTGGCCATTGAAAAGCAGCAAGACATGGAAAAAATATATCGCCACTATGACCAGGAGAAGCAGTTGATTTACATGACGGACGGATCATCGTACCAATATACCCCGGAAACGCAGATGACTAAGAATGGGTATAAATTTACCCCGGATCTTTTGAGCAGCGGCGAGGGAATGGTCATAACCACCCTTGACTGCCCGGATTCTTCCCAGGAGTTTTTGGCCCGGGTGGAAGTGAAGGTAAATACTTCCGTAAACCTTCCTGCGCTTGAGGCATCAGCCAGCAAGGTAAATAATGTGCTGGTTATCCGGGGAACAACTACCGCCAACAAAATTGTAGTTATACGCCAGGATGGCAGTCGTGAGTATATACCAGTAAATAATGACGGCAGTTTCAGCAGCATACTGCCGGTGCAGCCTTCGGAGCAGTCGGTGTCAGTTCTTGCCGTAGACACGAGAACAGGGGGTCTGCAGGCGAAAAACCTGGAGGTTAAATCCCTGGACCAGACGCCGGTAAAAACCTATGTCGATATTTTGAGCGATCCTGATCGCTCAAGTATAGAAAAACTGGCCAGCCGGTCAATCGTTTCCGGTTATGGGGACGGCAGCTTCAGACCCGGAGAGACAATCAACCGGGCTGATTTCCTGAGTATACTGGGTAGAGCAGGAGAATGGCAGGTAGAAAAACCATACCAGGTTAAATACTTTGCAGACAATGGCGATATTCCGGACTGGGCACTGGGCTCGGTCTACTTTGCCCGTCAAAGGGGCTATATAAGCGGATATCCGGACCAAACATTTAAGCCGGCCAATAGCTTGACCAGAGATGCGATGGTTGCAATTATAGCCCAAATATTCCCGGCAAATGTTCAGGAAACGGCTCAAAATAATCAGCCTTACCTGGACAGCGGAAATATACCATCCTGGGCGCAGCATTCTTACCGGGTGTTTCAGCAGCGGGGGTGGTTGGAGCTATTCGGCAGGAGCGACTATCTCGAACCGGAGCGGCCTCTAACCCGGGGGGAGGCCGCACGCTTTATTGACCGGATCATGTTGAAGGTCTAGTCAAATACCAGTGTAAAAATAAAAAACCCGTGTTCAACTTTGAAAATTGAACACGGGTTTTACTATTCATATATTATTGCTCTATCCACAGCACGATGGTTTGTTCTCCCACTCTCTTATCCCATGACTTCAGCTGGTTCTGAATCTGTTCTATTTGCTGGTCCAAAGTGGCTATCCTTGCACCGTCCTGTTCTGTGCTGCGCTGCCCTTCCAGGGAGATGAGCAGATCTACCAGGTCGTTATAACGGGAAGTGAAATCCTCTTTTTGCTCCTGGCAGGATATGGTTGTTCCAAGTCCGGATAATATATTGATCAATCCCGGCGCCTGAGGGCTGCTTATGATGATTTTGTCCACCAGGTATACTTTGCCCCCTTCTGACTGCTGCCCCAGGGATTGCACGGAAGCTCCCTGATTTTGAGCTCGGCTAATTGCGCTTTGTTCAATTGCTCGGGCATCATCAACCTTAATTTTCAAAAAGGTTGATAATACAATAAGCTCTTCCTTACTGGTAAATTGAGCTGCTCCTGCAGAATTGGCCTCGTGAATATTTTTCGGCAATGGATTCTCTTCCTGGGTTGAAGGCGAAGAATTTACCGAAGGTTCCGCTGGTTGATTTTGCGCAGTTGGGCCGGAATCCTTCATGGCTATATTCTGGTTGGCATCCGGTTGAATGTTACTGGTTTGTTCGACTGGTGGTACATCAGCAATATTTATGGTGGGAGTCGGCTTAAGCAGCAGGGAACCGCTTACCAACAGAAGAGCTGCGGCAGTGCCGATAGCAGCTTGCTTCCAGCGCTTCCCACCGACCCGGGTGGAAGGAGAAGCTTCGTTTTTTATCTGGGCCATTACCGTTGATGCAAAGCCAGAGGGCGCCGTTACGCTCTGTGTTCCCAGGGAATGGAGGGCGGCAAATATTTTCTCCCACTCTTTCCATTCACAGTTGCATTCCGGGCAGCCTTCCAGGTGTTCACGAAGATTTTCATTTTCGTGGCCGGAAAGCAGGTTATCCAGTTTAAAAGTAAACATTTCTCTGGCTTCGGCGCAATTCATGCCAACCACTTCTCCCATATCATCATCTTGCTAGTATATTAAATATCATTCATATTCTATGGACATTAATCTTCCAGGCTTATTGTGATGGTATTCATTTCTTCCCGCATCTTAAGACGGGCCCGGCTCAATCGTGACTTTACGGTACCGAGAGAACAGTCTAACAACCCAGCGATATCTTCATAGCTGTATCCTTCCATGTCTCGAAGAACCAGTACGCTCCGATATTCCCTCGACAACTTGTATAGAGCCTTCCTTATAAGTCCGTTGTACTCATCCCGCTCTACCTTTTCCAGCGGATTTTCCTCACTCGCCGCTATTTCACGAGCCAGTTCACCTTCCAGGGTGTGCAGCGGTTTATCGGTGCTTAGAGCAAGAACGGTTTTCTGCCGTTTTTGGTTAATCCAGAGATTCAATCCAATACGATACAGCCAGGTCCCGAAATCCGCTTGCCGCCGAAAGGTATTTAAGGACTTGTAAGCCCGAATAAACACTTCCTGAGCCAGATCTTGAGCGTCGTCGTAATTACCGGTTAAATTAAAACAGTGCGAAAATATTTGGTTTTGATAGATCGCCACCAGTGAATCGAAAGCATTCAAATCACCTTTTTGTGCACGGCTGACCAGCTTGCTACTGTCTGCCAAAAATACAACACTCCTGAACATACAGCCTAAACCGCATGTTATTTTATTAGACACCGGAAACCGGAAAAAAGTTCCCCGCCTAAAACTAATTTACCACATAAATAATAAATTGCCAGTCGAGCAGAGGCCAGCCTGGGTTTAAATACCAAAGTATAACTTTCTAAGTTCCCCGTAAAAGGCGGCAGCGGGTTTAGAAGAAATAGGCAGCCAAGACAGATCTGGGCAGATGGTAAATACCCGCCCTTGTTTTAGCATTATATTTCAGATGGCAGCTGAAATTGACGAAAAATGAATTCATCGGGGCAGGGATTTTCATGAGTTGGGAAGAAGAAATATACTAATAGAATAAAAATGGAAAGGAAGGAAAATGCATGAGAAAACTAAGGGCAGCCATCGCCCTGACACTGATAGGTCTGTTGTTACTACCCGGCCTGGCTCTGGCATTTAGTACAACTGCCAAACAGGGGGGGTTCTTCAAAGACGCCCCCAACCAGCTTAAAGATGAGGCGGATGGGTTTACGCTGCAGATCCCACAGGGGATTTTCTTAAAGAATATTCAGTATACGGTGACTAAAGTGGATGCCAGCCAGATCGAAATGCCGGCGGGCTTTTTCTTAACTAAAGCTGTGGACTTGACTTTTTCCTATACCCAGAACCGTCCAGAATATAATTTTGTTAAACCGATACGGGTAATGTTTACCTTTGATTACATTGATTTTAAAAGAGCCAGCAACCTTGATACATCCCAGCCCATAGAAAGATTTTGCCTGGGCTACTACGACAAAAATACCGGCAAGTGGATGCAGGCTCCCTCCACCATATTCTGGGACGGGCAAAGCGGGGTTGTTGAAGCACTGATGTCCCAGGGATCGGGAAGGTATGCATTGATGTGGTCCAGCGCCGCGAATCCCAGTTTGAGCACCAAGGGCGGGGATCAGATCAGGATGTTCCTGAACTATGAGCCTCTAACTGCGCCGGTGCCGCCCTTTGTTCAGAATAATCGAACCATGGTTCCCTTAACGGTCATTGCCCAAAACATGGGCGCCAAGGTAAGCTGGTTCCAGGACGATCAACGCATTGAGATATCCCCGAATGGAGTAAAAAGGGTAAAACTTTGGATTGGAGAACTGCGGGCTGACAACGACGGCACTGAGGTGTATTGTGAGGTTCCCCCCCAAATAGTCAACGGCAGGACCTTTGTTCCGCTGGGATTCGTTATACAAGCCCTGGGAGCGCAGATAAACTGGGACGGCCAAACCAGGAGCATATTCATCGACAAAGAACTTTCTTATCAGAATAGTTAAGATCACTATCTTCAATAGGGGCAAATCCAAAAGGGGGGCAGCAATGCCCCTCTTTTTAACGAAAAACCTACCTGGGAAATATAAAAATTAAGTAAAACAAGGATCACATTTAGAGGTTATAGAAATAACTGGAAGGGAGGAGATGATGAAGAATGAAAACCTGCCAGAGGATGGTAGTTCTCATTATATTATTGTTGTTTACTGTGAACCCGGTTAGCGCCCTGGAATACGGAACAACCAGGGAGGCCCTTGTAGAGCCGGGAGTAGTAGGGGAGATAGGCGGGCTCGTGGCCCACTATGACCGTGGACAGCTGCGGCAAGAGGACCAGATATTGATGCGTTTACCGGAAGACTTTTTTTGGACCAGAGCCGATCTGGGGGCCAACGACGCCACGGCCCTTGCTAATATCCAGACAAGTGCCGATTGGGCCGGGGTTAATCTTATCGCTGCCGATCAAATGCGCTATGGCTGTGCTGAGAACAATATTATGGTTCCGGCCAGTTATGGCAGCGAAGTCAACGGGCTTTTTAATGGCCCGGCCGCGTTGCTGAAGGTAGAACTGCTTAATTCCCGCGAGCTGCTGATAAGCTTCACTGGGACGCCGGACAGCACCAAAGAATGCTTTTTTATTCTCAATTCCAACCGGGTCTTCGTTCCCTCCGGTTTTGAAGGAGATATATCAGTACAGATAGAGTCTCCTTCCAACTATGCCCTGCAATGGCCAAAAGAGGATGAAAAGCCGAGCGGGGAAGTCTCAACCAACCAGCCTCCGAATGATATTAAGCAGACAACCGGGGCATCCAGCAACCCTGCTTCTGATGCTGGCAAAGCCTTAAAGCTGCAAATATGGGTTGATAAAGGCGAAGCCCAAATCAATGGAGAGCCTATTCCGGTCCTTTGCTACATATATAATGACAGAGCATATATTTCGCTGCGATTTCTGGCCGAAAAACTAGGGGCTAAGAATATCCAATGGCTGCCCGATTCAGGTGAAATACTTATTCAACAGGATGAACACCTGTTAAAGTTCGCCGTCGGACAAAACCATATCATTATTGACGGTCAGCCTACCTATTCTATGGAAGGTCCGGTTCAGATAAATGAAAGCGGCTCGGCCATGGCCCCGCTTGGCTATTTGGCTCAGGCTCTAGGAGCCGAAGTAAACTGGGACCAATCACAACGGATGGTTACGATCAGCAAATAGAGGCGGTACACTGCAGACCGTCAAAAAAGTTTAATCGCGATTCAAGACTTTATATTGCCGCGTCGCTTTGCTCCTCGCAATGACCCAACTAGATTAGTTGTCATTGCGAGCCAAAGGCGTTGCTTGTCATTGCGAGGAGCGAAGCGACGCGGCAATCTTAACGCTCATTACATCCTTACTTATTAATACTATATCGACACCCTGTAGTGGGATTTTATAAAAATCCCACTGTTTATTGTGGAAAATTTATCTTGGCGGGAACTTTTGCCACCAAGTTAGTGTCTAATAATTAGGTTGAGGGATAAGCGACAGCCCTTCAGCCTACCTAATTGTGTGCGTCCGTGCAAAAGTATACATACTTGGAAAAACGGACCGGAAAAGGAGGGGAGCGCCTACTACTCAAAAGGCTGTCGACCTGGTCGATGAACACCTGTTTATTTGGGCCCTAAGGCCCTGATTACCTAACAGTATCGACTTTATAAATATTTAAGGAGGGAAATAAATGCCAAGATTAAGCAAAAAATTTGCTTTATTGTTAGTACTGGCCATGCTGGCTTCCATGTTTGTAGGCATGGGAACCGCATCCGCAGCATCTGACAACACCGCAATAACCATTCCCAGCATAGCGGCTACAACAAACTCAACCGCTCTGGGTACCATCAGGATCCAGGAAAGTTCTTCCAGTGTAAACACATTTGCTGCTTATCAGCAGATTACCATTACCCTGCCTTCCGGCGTAGAATTTAACGCCGTTCCCACAGCCGCTGCAAATATTGTTGACACCGGATACGGTGCTATCACCGTGAACGCTGGGGCAACCACCAAGACTTTCACCATTACCCTGGGTGCAAGAAACGGTGCCATCCCTACCACTACCAAAACTTATTTTGATATAACTTTTGGCGATGTTAAGACCGATGGAGCAGATGGCGACATAGCTGTAGACATTTTTGCTCCTAATACTCCGGTTACTTCCGGCAGTGTGGTGGTAGCCCGCGCAACCGCAGCCGGCACCACCTCAACCGTACTGGACACCAAGACCGTAGCCAACGGCTCCGGAAAACTTATCGGCACAATTCGTATCGCTGAAAATCGCGGCGGTGCAGTTAAATTAGCTGGTTCACAAGTTGCATATCCTCCCAATGGCCGCGGTCAGATCAAGATCGTAGCTCCGGCGGATGTTACCATCGCTGGTATTGGTGTTCCCACATTCGTAAACTGGACCCAAAATGGTGCAACCAATATAGCACCCAACTCGGATGGTTATTCTCAGGCTGATTTCTATGTTAATACAACCGCCGGTGGAGCAACCCCCGGGTTTGTAACGATTGACCTGACCGTGAACATCGATGACGACACCGTAACCGGTCCCTTAAGCTTCACCATCAAGGGTGACGGCGTGACCACTCAGACCGTATCTGTCGGCACCGTCGGCGACTACAGTGTTACCGCTGCAGCCATTGGCGATCCGAAGACTGTTTACGTAGGTGCTGCCAAGCAGGCCATCAACGACTTCACCCTGAAAGAGAATTTACAGGGCAGCCTGTTGGCCCGCGACCTGAAGTTCACCCTGCCTTCCTTTGCACATTGGTATACCGACCCGAGCATTACCGTAGATAAGGGTACTGTTGTTCTTACCAAGGTGCAGGGTGCTGGCGCAACCTATGACACCAACCGCAACGTAATTACCTTTACAGTTGCCACTGGCACCAAATCGGCTTTCACCTTTAAGGATGACAAGATATTCCTGGATGCCAACGCTCCCGAGGGAGACGTTACCATGCAGATTACTGGCGCTGGTTTAAGTGAAGCTATCAACGTCGTAGTTGGCAAAGTAGTAGCTCCTGTTGCTGTTACTTCTGCAGCTAAAGACGTTAAGATCGGCGTATCCGGACAGGTTGCTGGCGACATAGTCATTACCGAAGCAGTTGCCTCGGCTCTGAAGAAAAAAGTTACCACCGTTGACAATGACTGGGCAAAACCCGCATTAGCTCTCACTGATAAGGATCCTGCCCAGCTGATCATCAAGCTGCCTTCTGGTGTAACCTTTACCCAGAAGCCGACCGTTGCTGTTACCACTGGCGACCTCAGATTTGTCACCAACAACATCAACCTGGCAGTAGGCGACAGCCAGTTGGTTATTCCGATTGACAAAGCCAGCACCACAGCCAGCACCATCACCATCTCCGACATCAAGTACACCGTAGACCGGACCGTTCCTGAGGGAGATGTAAAAGTAGTTCTGGCAGGCTCTGCTCTTGACATGCAGGAAGATGCCACTGCCGGTGAATTCTTCACCCAGATAGTATCTGTATCCAATGCTAAAACCGTAACCCCGGCTCCCGGCGAAATAGTCAACCTGGCTACTTTCGTTATCGGTTCAACCAAGTTGACCATTAACGGCGCCGAGACCACCATGGATGTTGCTCCTTATATCAAGGACGGCCGGACTTTCCTGCCCCTGGCATACGTTGCCCAGGCTCTTGGTGTAACCCCTGCCAACATCCTTTGGGATGGAGCTAACCAGACTGTAACCCTGATGAAGGGTGACAAAGTTGTCCAGGTTAAGATTGGCAGCACCACTATGGTAATCAACGGTGCGCCCATCACTATGGATGTTGCTCCCGAAATCAGCAACAACCGCACCTGCCTGCCCGTCGCACTGCTGGCCCAGGCTTTCGGATCATCCGCAACTTGGGATGCAGCTACCCAGACCGTAACCATTCAATAGTTAATCATTACCCTGAAGGACCCGGCTTTTGCCGGGTCCTTCATATTTTTATAAAGATTTAGTAATTTGGTGGGAATTTCTTGACCGGCTGGTCGGCGGCTTATATACTAAAACAAGAAGATGCTTGAACAAAGCACACTACTTGGAGGTATATCATGTATAGGAAACAGAAG
>JBDKUE010000015.1:0-31104 GCA_039679855.1 Syntrophomonas sp. | reverse complement strand
CCGGGCCGAATTTGCCGCTATGCTGGTGAAAGCCCTGGGGCTGAACACTTCCGGGGCCTCGGGACAGTTCAAGGATGTCGCTGCCGACGCCTGGTATGTCGGCGCCGTCAACACTGCCAGTGAAAACAGGCTGGTTTCCGGTACAGGTGATAACCTGTTTACTCCGAACGCTCTGATTACCCGGGAACAAATGGCGGTAATGCTCTCTCAGGCTCTCGGCAGCAAAGCTCCGCCTATTGACGGGAGCGAGTTGGAGGGTTTCATAGATAAATCAGCGGTGAGCAGCTGGGCCCAGACCGGAATGAAACAGGCGGTCAGAGCCGGTATCATCCATGGCGTAACCCCTGACACGCTGGCTCCTCAGGCGGATGCCACCCGGGCCCAGGCGGCAGTAATGATTTACCAGTTGCTAAACATCTTTAAGTAAGACGTATCCATAGCATCAAGCATAAAAGGCCTCCTGCGTTAAACGCAGGAGGCCACAAACTGTCAAAATAGTTTAATCGTGATTCAAGGCTTTAGATTGCCGCGTCGCTTCGCTCCTCGCAATGACCCAATATAGATTAGTTGTCATTGCGAGCCGAAGGCGTGGCAATCTTAAACGCTCATTATATCCTTTCTTATTAATACTTTATCGACACCCTGAGGCCTCCTGCATTAAACGCGGGAGGCCTTCTGTTCTTAAGTACCTTTCAAGATGAGGTTTATGATTATTTAGGCCACTGGTTCATGGCCGTCAGGATTTCCTGCATGGAATCTATCTGTTCACTGAAAAAAGCGCCCATATCTGCCAACCGCTGGTCGGAATCGGTATCGGGGTTGAATTGTCCCTTTTCCGTCAGGGCGGACAAGAAGCGCGGAATGGCATCTTTGGAAAGCAGCATTACCTGGCGGCTGTTGAAGCTGCGCCCGAAATATCGCTCGCAAAGCTCGCCGTAATTGATCATAGTGGCCGCAACCGCGGCGAGGAGCACCCGGGGCGTTCTGTCTTTAACCATCTGTTCCAAATCGTTGACGTAATCCCTGGTTGGATCAGGCTGTAAGACATAGCATTGCCAGTACTTGTCCACCGCCTCCTTGAAAGCGGCTTCAGTTTTTTCAGCGCTTCCTTTGGCCTGGTAATCAGGAATAGTGGGAAGAACATCCTTTATAGCCAGTGCATAGGCCTGCCCGTCCAGATTGTAGCGACCCAAGATCTTTGCTCCGATCTTTTCTACTTCTGTTTCATCCATTTTAAGGTCGGCAACCATTTTTATAACTTCTTCCAGTTCACCCACCAGGTTTTTTCGTTCAGTCGGAGCTAAAGCATATTCATAGCTGTCAACCAGCTTTCGATTGTCACCAAACAGGTTTACCCGAAGGCCTCCATTTCTTAAGATCACCCCATAATTAAGCCTTTTATCACTACAGTTCCATATCGTACGATAGGATATAAATTCTTCGTTGGTTAGAGCCACAACGAATTCAATTATGTGAAACGGGACGCCATTTTCCACTTCTAATATAAATTTGAAAACCACGTAGTTGATTTTCTGCCCCGGTTTAAAATCGTGTCCGGATAAAATATTCAAATGGAGCCGGTCGTCAGCCAAATGGGAGAATTCAAAGGCATCCCGCCCGGTTTCATTGTATTCGGCCTTCAGCTTTTTAGAAACTTTGGGCTCTATTTTTTCAATGCCGTATTCTTGATCAAGCATTTCCCGGTACTGCCGGGCATATTCCCTGTCAGTCGCCACTTTGCCGGCAATCTCCTGCAGGCCTTTTCTGATCTGGTCGCATATTTTTGAGGGGCTGCTCTGGATAAGGGTCCAAAAAACCTTTTCGCCTATCCAATAGTTTTTCTCAGCATCCGGCAGAAGCCGGTAATCCACTTCCTCGGCAAATTGGGATAAGCAATGCCGTTCGGCACCACCCAGCCAGTCCAGATACGGATATACCGATTCCAGTTCTAAACGGTCGTACAATTCCCTGGTTGTCTCTATAGTCTCCGGGAAATACTGTTTAATAAATTGTTCGGGTGTGACTATCATCTAAGCTACCTCCATTCTCATTTATTATAGATAATTATCAGATTGGAGTCCACTGGATCCCTATATATTGCGGTTTAGAGGCGTTCCGGCTGAAAACCGTCCTCAAAACCGTCCTCAAAACCGTCTGAATAGATAATAGTCAGAAAATTAAACAGGTCTTAAGGTAGCCGGCCGCACTCGTTGCGCAGTTTAAACATCCACGAAGTGAATTTTATTGCCGTTTTGTTCGATGATCCTCACCAGGTCGTCAAATGATATCCATACTGTCGCGGTGTTATCATTGGGGTGAAAGCCCAGTCTCTTTTGGCCTATCAAATCCCTGTCCAGCGCCGTCTCTACCACGGCATCGTGGTCGTTGATTATGCCCAGTGGAGTTACTTCCCCTTTGCGAAGCTTCAAAAATCGATATAGCCTTTCTTCGGAAGCAAAACCGAGCCGGCTGCAGCCCAGTTGTTTTTGAATACTTTTCAAATCAGCTCTTTTGTGAATGAGCATGACCACCAGGAAATGGCGTTTGCCTTTGTCGTCGCGCAAAAACAGGTTTACGCAGCCTTCTCCGTACTCAGACAGGTTGAGCTCATCCATGTCCTCTACCGTAAAGGCAGCCGGGTGGTGAACGAGCTGGTATTCTATTCCCATAGAATCCAGCTTTTTTAATACTTTTTCTTGCGGGTTGTCCATGGCTTCCCCTCATACAACTGCTTCGAATTGGCTGGCAATTAGTTCTTTTACCTTCAGAGCTTTAGAGGCATAGCGGTCAATATCGGCACCTCAGCAATGAATACTTCATGATTATAGCACTAAAACGCGTCGGCTTGCTCCAACCTCTTAAGCCGTCCTGTGCTTATAAATTATCAGGGCGGCAACATAGGAAACAATAAGAAGTCCCGCGCACCACAAAACCGCAGTTAGAACATCATTCGAGTATTGACGTGAATACCCTTTTATTGGGAGTATTTAATAGATTCAGAGGGTACTTCTTAGTTTAAGTACATGTTCTTGCTATTCAACGAAAGCCATGCTAATCTTTTTTCAAGTGATTTATATCGAATTAGCATGTTGGGCAGGGTTAAATATGGAAAGATTTGTTCCAAAAGTCAACCGGAATTCACTACTCTTATTAGCCGGTATGGTCTGGTTTATCGTTGGCTTTAATATCATGCGGATCGGGACCTCCGCATTATTGTCAAATCTCGGCTTACCGCTGCTGTCGGTGCTCGTCTCCCTATTGATTTTCGCACTGTTCTTTAAGTTCGTCTTTCATAAAATGGTCGTCAGGCATTGCGACCGTATTAGAAATTATTCCGAGGCCCAAATCATGATAATTAAGTTTTTTGACAAGAGAAGCTACTTGATTATGGCCTTTATGATTACTTTAGGAGTGACAATTCGCAGCTTTCACCTTTTAAACCCTCTTTGCCTGGGTACGTTTTACAACGGACTGGGCGGCTCTCTCGTCAGCTCAGGCATATTGTTCGTAGTTCGCTATCTTGGACAATATGCGGGGTAATTGACTACATCTCTCCGATGTCATAAGGCATCATCTACATCTCCTTTTGTGACTTCAACCCCTGGTTATGCTTCAACAACTTGTTTTACCAGGAAATTTCTATTTTTTTGCGGTTAATTTTTAACATTTCATCTTTAAACTCGGGCTTTTCAACTATTAGGCCTTTCCTATTCTTGAGCATATCATATAACATTTCAGCATGTTCTTGGCAGAAATACCCTTTAGAAGTTGGATTCTGGCAGATAAAGCATTTCATAAGAGTTTTCTCCTTTCCATCTCAATAAAATGTGACGGCAACCCCGTCCCCATGACACTCTTTTTCTGAAACTTAGAAGGATATTCGGAAAGCAAAGGTTACAAAAAACCAATATATTAGAAATGAAGTTACCATAATTCCCATATAGATGGTTGGGTTATATGCCTTCTTTATTGTTGTGCTTATTACAGCCCCAACCCCACCATCAATGATGATTGCTGATATCGTAATTAAAAAAAAGCAACATTGTCAGACATATGCATATTGAAGGATTTCATTAACGAATCAAAAAACTTCCCGGGTAAATATATAATAGCCATATAGAACATGCTAAATGCTGGTGAATAAAATGGGCCAATTACCAAATTTAGAATATTTAAAATCAAAGACATAGATGAAAAAACTTTAAATCCTCTTTTGGCTTCAGATTTTTTTGAGTATAGATTTGCCATGATATGTCTCCATGAATATTTATTGATTTAGCCAGGTTGAACTTGACTAAAAAAATCAGCCACATAGGTTTGGGTTACTTTAACCGTATTAGCATATCTTTTGCTTCCAGGGATACAGGGGGACATGAGCGACTGTGTCTCTTAAGATAAAACCCAATCGTGGAATACTTTTAATATTTCTTCTAAATTTAATGGGCCTCCCGCTCCATTAAATTTACCATCTTTTACTTCACAAAATATCCAATTATCTTCTGTTCTGTAATCTGTAATTGATTCGAATTCTTTGTTTTCATATTCTGTGTCTATTAGGCTTATATCAATACACCAACCAGGATTATCGAGAGTCGCTATTGTGATGCCCTCCGTATGTTCCCATAAACCGTCACATCTCTGCTCGTACCAGCCTTGTATCCAGGCTAACAAACTCATTTTAAACACCTCTCTTATTCTAATAAAATAAGTGGTATCTCCATAATATTCAAATTTTTTCCCTTAATTGAATTAGAGGTTTGTCAAGGGGACGGGGTTGTTGACACATCCATGCTACTCTTTATTCTGCTGATTGCGTGATTTCCATACTTCAAAGTTACTTTCATAGTAGTACCAATCCTGTTTTGACAAAGATTTTATTTCAACGACAAAGTTAAAATCCGGCTTCGTACCATTTACAGAATAAACAATACCCCGACTTTCATTCATACCCGACCACATTGAAAAATCAATATATGCACTACCATCTTTTATAATAAATTTAAAACCACCTTTATATAGCTTTTCTATCTTATCAGATAAAGTTGTATCAGATACTGGCATATTTTTTACATAGGACCCGTCAACTTTTTTTACAGTCATCGTTTCCTTTCCATCATCTTCCTCTAGCCTAATATAATCGTATGGCACCTTAGAAAGAGCATCCGCCACATAAGTCAATTCAACGGCATTTTCTTAAAAATACCGTTCCATCAGCTTTTCATTAGGTTTAAAAGGAGTTATTCCACTTAGAATCACAACTCCTTGGATGAATTGGAATGATTTAATAAATAAAATTCCAGATAAGTAAATTATCATAATTGAAGAAATTATGATAATTGAATATTTCACTACCTTGTTCACTACTGGCTTACCCCACCTTTATTTTCGTGTATCCTCATAAGGTATAACGTTATATCTTAATTCATTAATATTCACCGTTTTTTCTCCTAATTGAATTTTGGTCGGTAAATTCCCATCTCCGCAGACAGATCAATTGTGAAATTTATTACGCAACTTGTGTCAGCAATTTAGTAAGTTGGACAATCTCCACCTTTATCCTGCCGAAAAACCTGAACTGTTAAATATGGTGCATGAATGACCTGATTTATGAAACGAAATGTTCATTTTTGTACTTAAAGGTATTTTATTGTAAATTTCCAATAATTAGGGGTAATTTAATGCTTAGGGAGGTAAGCATTTTTCCGCGAGCAAGCAAACAAGGTTAAGTTTTTCGGCATCTTTCGCGGTTAAGCTGCAGCTGGTTGGTGTAATAATAACGCTTTGGTATAATCGGTGGTAGACCATTGCAAGGTCATTATTATTTAGTGTAGGGGATTTATTGATATATGGAGAAGACGACCAACCGTAGGATGGTTTCAGCTGCCATAATGGTTTCGATCCTATTGGTAGCTATCGATACGACCATTGTAACTACCGCCATGCCCCACATCGTAAAACAACTGAGCGGATTGAAGCTTATCAGCTGGGTGTTTGCCATTTACCTTTTAACCACCGCCATAACCACGCCAATTTACGGCAAGCTGGCCGATATGTTCGGAAGGAAGCCCATCTTTCTCTTTGGCATAGTTCTTTTTGTGATCGGTTCTATGCTGTCCGGGGCGGCGCAGTCGATGACGCAGCTTATCTGGTTCAGAGCCTTTCAGGGATTAGGCGCAGGAGCGGTTATACCTCTTTCCATAACTATTTTTGGCGACATCTATACCGGTGAAGAACGGGGCCAAATGCAAGGCCTGGTCAGCTCGGTATGGGCTTTCGCCGGCCTGCTGGGTCCCCTGGCCGGCGGCTTGTTTGTCGACTATCTGTCCTGGCGCTGGATCTTTTATATTAACGTGCCGGTAGGCATCGCCGCCACTATTTTGATCATAAGCTTCTTGCACGAGCATCAACCCGAACATTCTAAAAAAGATATAGATTATTTAGGGGCCGCCCTCTTTACGATAGCCATGGGCTCACTGCTCTATGCGCTTACCAGCGGCGGGGAATCATACGCCTGGAACTCTGTAACCATCATCGCCTTGTTTGCCGTCGCATTGGTGTTCTCAGGCCTATTCCTGTTGGTTGAGTCCAAGGCCAAAAATCCCATGCTTCCCCTATCTATCTTTAAAATCCGGGTAATAGCCGTATCCAATATAGTGGGCTTTGCAGCCAGCAGTGTTCTCATTGGCGTAAATGTCTATCTGCCGATCTGGATCCAGGTATTGCAGGGCCACAGCGCCACCAGTTCGGGACTGGTGCTGATGCCCATGTCCCTGGCCTGGCCGCTGGCGTCGACTTTAGCCGGCCGGTATATGTACCAGATCGGCTCAAAATTTGCCGTGGTCCTGGGCACCATCCTGGTCGCCGCAGGTACAGCATGGCTGCTGCTGGTTGACACCACTACACCCTACTGGTTTCTCGTCGGAATTATCATCCTCATTGGATTTGGCATGGGTGCTTCCTCTACGCCGCTGATAGTGCTGATTCAGTCGGCAGTCGGTTGGAGCCTGCGTGGCGTAGCCACCGCCTCCAATTCCTTAACCCGCACGCTGGGGCAGACAGTCGGAATTGCTGTACTGGGAACCGCCTTTAACAACTCATTGAACAGCTATGTGCAGAGCCATATAGCTGGCGGATGGCAGGGTGGCGATATTAGCAGCGTATTGATGTCAGCCGACACCAATATAGCTCAGGGCGTGCTGGAACAGCTGCGCAGCGGCATGGCTCACAGCCTCCACCTGGTCTTTGTCCTGGTGTTTGCCCTTGCGGTTGTAACTTTGCTAATAAGCATCATGCTGCCATCGCATAAGAAAATAATGTCCCAGCCGCAGGCAGATTGATCTCACCAGTTGACCCTCGCAGCTCTTTCCCTTCCGGTCAACCTATAAAAACCCCGGGAATGGCAATAATTATATCAGCACAATCGGGCATGAAATTTACGCGCTTTGTTCACAGAATCTCCACAAACTTGAGCTATTATATTTTTACAAAGCTTGAATAACAGTTGTTAAGGCCTATAACCAATCAGGTTGCGAAAGGATGAGTGATAATGAATCGCCAAATACCCAGATTATTGATCGTTGCGATATTAAGTTTCATTCTCGGGGGAAGAATTATGGCCAGTCCGGTTCCCCAGACCAGCAGCGCCATGAAAGCCAACCAGGTCAACTATAGCACGGCCAGCACGGTAAGTAGTACAGGCGATATAGCCGGGATTGTGGAATCAGTAGGTCCGGCTGTGGCGTATATAGAAGTTACTCAGGCCTCCGGTATGACCCGTATCCAGCCGGGATTCTGGGATTGGTATTACCCCCAGCAGCAGCAGGAACAAAAGGGCACCGGAACCGGTTTTATCGTTGACGCCAACGGTTATATCCTGACCAACCAGCACGTGATCGATGGGTCCAGCAAGGTTACGGTAAAGCTCCAGAATCAAAATCAATCCTACACCGCCAGAGTTATCGGTCAGGACCGCGATCTGGATCTGGCTTTGCTCAGGATAGATGCGTCCAACCTTCCGGTTATTTCTCTGGGTGACTCCGACGCCATGCGTATCGGCGACTCCGTTATAGCCATCGGCAACCCCTATGGCCTTGATCACACGGTCACTACCGGGGTCGTTTCAGCCAAAGGCAGGCCTATTACCATCAGCGACCGCAGCTACAGGAATCTTATTCAGACCGATGCTGCCATAAATCCTGGCAACAGCGGCGGCCCGCTCATCAACATGCAGGGCCAGGTGATCGCCATAAACACGGCAGTAAGCACCAGCGCCCAGGGAATTGGATTTGCCATCCCTATAAATACCGCCAAAAACGTCATTCAGGACCTCATGGACGACGGCAAGGTCACCAGGGCCTATTTGGGTATAGGTATGACGGAGATCACCAGCGAGTCGGCTTCCCAGATGAACATTGACCCGTCCACCCAGGGTGTGGTTATAAGTCAGGTAGCAGCAGGCAGTCCCGCATCCCAAGCAGGCATTAAAGCAGGCGACATCCTGACCAGTATTGACGGTAAACCGATGAGCAGTGCCAGCAAGGTACAGGAATACATCCAAAGCCTGCCGGTGGGGCAGTCAGTTGCTATAAGCATCCTGCGCAGCGGCTTGCCCCACAATGTTATAGCTATCCTGGTAGAAAAGCCATAAATAGGACAAGGGGACAGGTCCTGTCCCCTTGTCCTATTATTGCTACATGTTTAAATATCCTAATAAGTAATAGAGCAAGAAAGCCGGCCACAAAAGGGCTTTGAAAAAACCAATAACATAGCCCGCAAACGTATTGGCATGCTGAAAATAGTATACCAGGGCACCGATAAAGGCCAGACCGTAAACACCACTGGAAGCACCATGGTGGCAGGATGATTTACCTTCTTTACTCACACATCCCCCTCCTTAGTTAAACCTCTATATTTATCATTATATTCCCGAACTTGTTCATTACTACTCATACGGCAACGCTATCCAGCTCAAACCAGAACTCTACCCCGTCAGGCAGGTTTTGCACCCCGTACTGGTTCCCGTCTAGCTCCTGAATGGCCCTGACTACTGACAGGCCCAGGCCGGTTCCTCCGTAGGAGCGGGTTCTGGCTTTATCGACTTTATAGAAGCTGGTAAAAACCTTATCCAGGGATTCCTCCGGAATGAGCTGACCAGAGTTAAACACGGTTGTTCGGACCTTGCCTTCTCGTTCCTCCACGTTCAGCTTGATCAGACCTTTATCGTCCACATGGTTTAAAGCGTTGCTTAAATAGTTGACCAAAACCTGTTCACTCCATATCAAATCCGCGTTGACCCAGATGCCAGGAGCCTTTTTGACCTGCACCTCAAGCTTTTTCCCCCTGGTCATTGGCTCCAGTTTTGTCAATATATCGTCTATAAAAGCCGAATAATCAAAGGTTTTTTTCTCCAGGGTAAAATAGCCTGACTCTATCTGGGATAGATTCAGCAGTTCCTTGACCAGCTTATTCATTTTATTGGCCTCATCCATGATTACATCACAGTAGTACTCTTTGTCTTCCAAGTCCTCCATCACGTTCAGCTTCAGTCCTTCAGCATATCCTTGAATTAAGGCTATGGGGGTTTTTAGTTCGTGGGATACGTTGGAGACAAAGTCTCTTCTCATCTGATCAATCTGCCGTTCCTGTTCAATATCAGCCTGCAATTTCTGATTGGCTTCCTGAAGCTCCGATATCGACTTGGATAATTGGTCGGATAGAGAATTGATGCTCTGCCCCAGTTCACCGATTTCGTCCTGGCTATCTTGCTCATATTTCTTGCTGAAGTCCAATTGGGCCATATTCTGGGCAATATCCTTGAGGTCCAATATAGGCCGGGTAAATCGCCGTGCCAATAGGAATGCCGCTACAGCGCCGATCAGCAGGGTAAGCAGCCCGGTATAGAGGAAAAAGCGGTTGGCAACCGAGGCGCTTTCCTCAATTGCCAGGAGCGGCGTGGAGAGGATCAGGATTTCCCGGTTGTCCAGTACATAGATCAGGTTTAAAAAGTCCGTTTGCAGAACCGGATCTTTGGTGACAACGACCAGGCTTCCCAGATTTTGCAGCTCATCTTTATAGTGTACCAGGGCTGCCAGGACTTCGTCTTTTTTGGCTATCATATCGAGAACTGTACGCGAATAATACTTCAAGTTGTAGGAACTGTCCAAAATGATGATGGAAAGGCCGGAATTCCTTTCAAAGCCTTCCAGCTCGCGGGAGAGATCGGCTGGTGTTCCCTGGTAAGCCTGGTCTATATCCTCGGCAGTTTTCATCAAAAAGCTGGTTTTCTGGTACCGGTAATAATACTGGAGATAAAAGGTGTTCAGTATCCAGGCCAGACCGACAAAGAAAATTATCAGCAAACCGATCCCGGTGAAAAGGCGCAGCCGCACTGATTTCATGGCTTGTTCACCTCAAATCGATAGCCGACTCCCCGGACTGTCTGGATAAATTCGGCCTTATCCCCGAGTTTAAGGCGCAGCTTCTTTACGTGGGTGTCAACCGTTCGAGCATCTCCATAATAGGGAAAATCCCATATCGCGCTTAAGACCTGCTCCCGGCTTATAGCCCGGCCTTCATTTTCGGCCAGATAAACCAGAAGTTCGAACTCCTTGGGGCTCAAACTCAGCCGCTGGCCGTTTACGGTTACATAACGGGCGCCTTCGTCGATTTCCAGTCCATCAAATGACTTTACGACACTGCCCCTGGTCCGGCGCAGGAGAGCCTGAACCCTGGCCACCAGAACCTGGGGACTAAAGGGCTTGCTGATATATTCATCCACCCCCAGCTCAAAGCCGAACAGTTCATCGGCTTCTTCCCCCCGGGCGGTAAGCATAATAATCGGCACCATGGAGCTTTTCCTGACCTCCCGGCAAACCGCCCAACCGTCGTATTCGGGCATCATCACATCCAGGATGAGGAGGCTAATGGTGGGATCCTCTTCAAATTTTTGTAAGGCCTCCCGGCCGTCGCCCGCCTCCAGGATCTGAAACCCTTCTTTTTTCAAAAAGTCGCTGACCAGCCTGCGCATGCGGGCCTCATCATCGGCTATGAGGATTTTTTTCAACACGGTAACCCGCCTGCCTTCCACAGCTTCTCCCATATATTCTCATACCATATTAAACAAGCATTGTGTCTATTGTGTGAACAATTATTTTAGTGTTCATAAGAATTCACCCTGTTTCTCTATTCTATAAGACAAACCGCCCGCTCTCAATTCACCCATCCCAATGTAAATTCATTAATTTTTAACCAAATGTTCACAGTATGTTCACAAAGACAAAGCATAATATAAAGCGGAAAGAGTTGAAACATTGAACCTTATATAAAGCCGTCTCAACTTTAAGATAGATGACCCTTTCTCCCACAAACAAAGGACTGGCCAGGACGGCCAGTCCTTTGTTTATAGCTTTATTGCACTTAGAATCTTATCGCCCTGCTCCTCTTAAAGCTATTCCAATCCTTTCCAATAGATATTCCCGTTAAACACCTCAGCCTATTAAAACACATCAATTCCCGAGGCCTTGATCAGGAAAATGGCGTTTCGGGTATCGGATACTCCCCTTCTCAATTTGTAATCAAAAGAGATCTTATCGCCTTTGTAATTCTCCTTGAAATGATAATTAAGCACCTTGCCTTTACTCTCATTTTCCAACACCTCCAGGTCCAGATCATGGGTTGAAACCATACCCGAGGCCTGACTTTCTTTTAAGTGGTGAATGATGGTTTTGGCGGCAATATGGCGATCCACTGAATTGGTTCCCTTGAACAGCTCGTCCAGGAGGAAAAACACCTTGGCCCGTTCTACCTGGTCGATAATCATTTTCACCCGGAGTATTTCAGCATAGAAACTGGATATGTTCTTCTGCAAGTTGTCAGCCACCCGCATGCAGGTGTACAGGCTCATCATTTGGCAGGAAAATGACCTGGCAAAAGCCGGAGCGCCGGTATAGGCCAGAATCAGGTTAACGCCTATGGTGCGCAAGAAGGTGCTTTTACCGGACATGTTCGAGCCGGTAATCAGCACAATGGGGTGGTCGTTGGTAAATTGGATATCGTTTAGCACACAGCCCTGATTGATAAGAGGATGCCCCACCTGAACGGCATTGATAATAAGCGGAGATGATGATTGCTCAAATGAAGGGACAACCCAATCCGGGTGGTCGTATTTCAGCAGGGCGAGGCTGGACAAGGCCTCGAATTCACCCAGAACCTCAAACCATTTCTTAAGGTGCCGTCCCGATTGTTCTTTCCACTTTTCCAGGGACACCAGCAGCTGCAGATCCAATAATAAAAACAGGTCGATGATGATATAGAGCATATGGCTGCGGTTGGCGATGCTGGAAGACAGCCTGGAGAGGCTTTTTATCTGCTTTGACGGCAAATCCTTCTGAGGACCCTGCATTTTTTCCTGCAGCGTTTGTAAAACAGGTGACTTAAACCGGCGTTTTTCTATGAAGCCAAAGATGACTCCCATTTTTACCAAACTACGATTGCAATCGTAAACAGCCTTCAATTTTTTAGAGCTTTTTCGGTTGGCAAACAACAGGATAGCTTGAAATACCAGCATTAGAATGGGTATTAATAGAGGAATAAACTTGGCTAAGGCCAGGGTCAATGTAGTAAATGTTAATATGGGCAGAGTTCGTATAACTGCCACTAAAGCTCCCCTGCGGAACCGATTCTGAGACGTGGCTGCCCAGGTAAGCAAAGACTGAAACTCGTTTTCACTGGCATCTACTTTAAGCCCTTCCGCCCTTAGACGGTGCCTGAAGCTTATTAAGGGAGCCAATTCAGCAATAGCGGTCTGCCTTGATTTTATCTCAGTTATATCATCACATGGGAAAAGCAAGGCATCGGCCAGGGCCCTGCGCCCCCACGGCATAGTTCCCATATTTGTTAATTGAAACAAGGAGTCCTGGCCCAGTATGTCCAGGTCACCTGAGTATGGATGCTCTGAAGGGCTTAAATCACTGCCGTTATCCTTGAATTCCGTCCATTTACCATTTAATCTCTTTACTCCGTCGGCATTTATTCCCGACATGAGATTAGAGGTATTCTTAAGTTCAATTAAATAGGAGTGCCTTTTATCCAGTAATATATAGCCCACCAACAGAACCAGTAACCCAGCCATGCCTATTGCAAAATGATCTGATTTATAAAGGATTATTAATTGAACAACGGCCAGAGCAATCAAGATGAATTTTACCCATATTAAGAAGCTGATTGCTTTGCTTATTCGTTTGGCTAGCAAATTATACTTTTCTTCACGCCTACGATAACTGTCTATCACTGTTAATCCTCATATTCTTTAAAATAGCTATACAGATTGTTTCCCGGGTAGATATCTTTCCACATCAAAGCCTGCTGTAAATAAAATAATGATATAGAAAATCCTGCCGGGCGTCAATTCAAGTTTGTGCAAGGGAACAGCCGGTTAATTAGTACCGCCCTCACCTATTCACTCGCTCAAAATACTAACCAGTAAGTTGAAATCTGTAGGATCGGTATTTTTTTCAGTCCAAAAACCCACGATTCTGTCTCTGTCCATAATAATATTGATGTGAACACTTTCGTTTCCGTTCTTTTCGACTGAGCAGGTTAAAAGGGCCACTTTCTCTCCTAAATACCCGGAAAAATTGTAGCCGTTTTGTTTAGATAGTTCGTTCATCTGACAGATCCGTTCTCCGTTCGGGAATTCTTTACCGGCATCTGAAAAGGAAGAGGGAAGCCATATTGTTGCATTGGCCTCGCTATTCAAAAATATCTTGTATCCCTGATCAGCAACAAATTTCCTAACTATTTCAATTTGCTGCGTTAAGATGCTGTTTGCTATCGCTTTTTCGTAACGAATTTGTCTATATGTTAAATCGTTACTAAAAAGTGCTTTAATATAATCCCAGAGCTTTTCATTGCTCCCAAATACAAAACCCGGATCTCCGGATGAACCCCTGGTATCTAATTTGCGATATATACATGTTGGATTCTCCGATGAACTTATTCTCTCAACTTTTCCATTATTATACTCAATATCAATCTGAAATCTGCTGTCTGTTTGAATACTTTCGGAATGCCTTGGGTATCTGATAGTCTTCCTGTCACAAGTCGTTTTAATCAATTTGTACATATTCCGTATATCCGTTTTATCTTCTATATTAATTATCAATGGATCGTGCAAACAAGGTTCATATATAACAACCATCTTTTTTATATCGCTTACTTCGCCTTCTATAATATCCGCCCCACACAATTTATAAGCAAGAACTACAATGGCAGCCAGGACAAAGAGTACCAAAAGGGCTTTGCTGACAGACATGTGCGCTATTTTAGTTAAACATGCTTTGACTTTTACAACTCTCCCTGGCATAAAACGGCCTCCCATCAGACTATAGTGTTTCAGACATAGTGAAACCATTGAGCCTCTCTTGTTACTATTACGAAGGTTTCACCTTTTTTCTTGTAGGCTTAACTGGTGTATTTTAATCAAGAATAGTAACAGGCCCATTATTATACAAATTATCATCAATCCATCGTTTCGTTTCTCGCGATGCCTTAAGGGAAGGAGAAGGTGAATTTTCAGCTTTTTGGCACAATGCCAAAAATGGGTGGCTTGTTCTGCATCTTACAGTTCTGGTATATTCTGATCAGGCGATTATATACTGTTACCAGAAAGGTGTGAGCCAATGAAAAGATATTTTTTGTCTCTATTAGTTGTCCTTTGCCTTCAGCTGGCCTGTTTCCAGACTGCTTTTGCGGCTGTCGCGGGCAAGGGGGACATCAATCTGAACTTCGTACCCGCTTCCCCAACCGGCCTTCAATATACCTGTTCGGGAGCGGGGGTCGTTACACTTACCTGGACAGACAATTCCAATAATGAAAGCCGTTTCGTGATAGAACGTAAAGGGGTCAATGACAGCAGCTGGTTTGAAATAGATACCGTGGCTGCCAACACCACCAGCTACGTGCAGAGTCAGGAAAGCACCTATCCCATATACCCCGGTGAATCCTATTGTTACCGGATTAAAGCCAGAGGAAATACAGTTTCTTCAGGATATTCAAATGAGCTTACGGTAACGGTCAGCGACCAGACCATTCCCATAGCTCCCGGCAATATAAGGTTTGAGCAATTATTAGAAGGCAAGCTCAAGGTAAGCTGGGATGATCGCTCCAACAACGAAACCAAGTTTCGCATCGAATACTGGGCGCCCAATACCACTGCCTACTACGACGAAACCACCGAAAGCTGGCTGGAATTAAGCGCTTATTCTTTCCAAAAGGGCACTCTATACACCTTCCGGGTAAAGGCCGTCAATGATTCAGGCTCGGCATATTCTGAAGCTACTTTCACAACCCCGGCCAGTGCTCCGACCGCTCCGGTTTTTTACAATAATATGGGCATGGCCTATCTAAACAATCCATCCACAATGCACGTAAGCTGGCAGGACAAATCGAACAACGAGGCAGGCTTTGTCATCCTGCGTAAACAAGCCGGAGTCGGAGAATTCAATTTTTTGAGTAACAAGGTTGGCATAGTGGATAAGAACACTACTTATTTTAATGACGCCAATTTACCCCTGGATCAAAATTTTGAGTACATGATTGGCTCCTTTACCATGTACGATCACAGCTTTTCAAGTGCTGTTCAGGCACCCATCACCGGGCCGCAGAATCCTGTACTGACAGCTACAACCGTTTCCAATGGTGAAGTAAAACTCGATTGGTCCTGTGCGAGCTCAAATGTCGATGTCTTTATCGAGCGTAAATCTCCCGGCCAGGTCTACCAGCGCATCAAGGGGTGGATTTACTCCAGTGATAATATTCATAGTTTTAATGACACAGGTGTAAGTCCGGGCCAAACGTATTACTACAAGATTTATGCCGGGCGCAACTGCCCGGTGAATAAAGATACCATGGCCACGGCTGAAACCAGTATAACCGTACCGACTTTGCCCGTGGCTTCCCAAAATGGCGCAAAGACCATAAACACTACTGTCCAGTTTAATAACAACGCCGGCAGCAATATCAATCCCCCCTCTAATTCGCACGTAATAACCCTGAATATTGGACAGACAACGTATCAATTAGATGGTCAGCAGCACCAAATGGACAGCCCGCCGGTAATTTATGAGGGGCGGACCCTCCTTCCAATCGCATGTGTAACCGAGCCTCTGGGCGCAAAACTGAACTGGGAAGTTGCTTCTCAAAAAATAACCATAACGCTTGGCGACAAAACCCTGGAATTATGGATAGGTAAAAACACGGCCCTGGTCAACGGGCAGGAAGTATTTATCGATCCTATTAATCCGAATGTCATACCGATAATAGCGCCACCCGGCCGTACTTTACTGCCGATGAGTTTTATCTCCAAAAACCTGGGCTGCCAGGTGGATTGGGACGGTCAAACTCAGCAGGCCAAGATCACTTACTCTTCGTAATTAAATGAAAAGCAACGGAACGGTCATTCCGTTCCGTTGCTCAAACCTTCGCCCGAAAGCACCACAGGCGGATGTTATATCAAAATTAACCGTTCTCAGGTACCGATTGCGGCTTATTATCCATTTACATCATTAGGAATCCACAGAAGGCAGCATTGTTAACCTGCATGGAGGCGCTGACTTCCCGTTTCATCTGGTTGATCTGTTCCCGGTAGGCTTTATAAAAATCGAAGGTCGGTTGAGGGCTATATTTTAGCCCTTGCAGGCCGAAGTAATTAATCACTCCTTTAACGGTATTCGGTTTGAGGAAAACCTCGACATCAGGCAAGTAATAGTTTGGTATCAGTGTCAGGTAGGTCCATTTGGCCATCTTGATTCTCCGAGCAAAGTGTTCATTATATGAAATCCGAACTCCTGATCGCCATGCAAGAATTCTTTCAATCCATGGGACAAACGCTCCTTTTCATCACTGTTAATACCTTTTATTAAATCCCTGAACCGGGGCTTTTCAAAAACAGAAATCAATGAGGATTGGCCGATGACTTTTCCCATTGCGTCAACTATCTGTATGGAATCTTTAAACTGATTAACGGCCATAGTATGTTGATATATATACCAACCAAATGAGTTCAGGGACGGTTAAACCGTCCCTATTTGCACGAAAATCTTTAAGCTTCAGTCGCGGTTGGATAAATAGCCAGGGTAGTTGGGCCATGCCCATCACGACGCACATAGGTAATACGGGCATACGCCCCGGTATATCCGGTAGTATTGAAAACGAGGGCACTGTCTCCCGTATATCCTGAGGCCGGAAGTGGAGTCAATATAATCACTCCACTGGTTATCAAGAAGGCGACCCAAGACCAGGTCACTCCATCCGGACTGATTTCCAGGCCTACAGCAGCATCATTGGTATCACCGGTGTTTACCACTGAAAATGAAACGGTTCGCGGACCTAGCGGGATGGCACTGGAACCCTGCCAGGTTTCAGCGGTTGTTACGTTTTCGACCGGGTATTCTATGTTAACACCTTTGGTATAATCGATTTCCAGCAGCGGCCAGACACTGCTGTTGTCATATTCCTTGCTCAAAAAATCGACCAGGGCGTCGGCCGTCTCCAGTCCGGTTACCATTATCCCGTTGTTGGGAACAGTCCCCGAGTACCATCGCCTGACCAGGGCCGTAAGATCAAACTCAAGATACGTGCTCAACTCATTAGTAATCGTTATGCTGCTGTCAGGTATAGACCCTATAGGAGGTTGGTTGGCGAAAGTAACCCTAAATTCGATGTATTCGTTCAAAGCCGCCCATACGTTTATCTGCTTGGCTATGTCCGGCGCATAGTTGCGGGCAATATACAGCTTTAGCCTGGCGTCATTGATAGTACTTAAAGCAGGTATGGATGACAGGTCAAAGCGAAGCAAAACCCGGTAGATATCAGTGCTGCCATGGTATTGCCCGCAAAATAAATCACTTGAACCCCAAAAGTTTTGGTTGGAGTAGAACTGTGAAATATAGACACCATCGGTAGGTGTAAAAACAACTGTTGCCATATAACCGCCCCCAAATCCTCGTATGTGTTGACCTTCATAGTAATCGATTTCTCGCCTTAAACATTATATGCGCGAAAAATGATTAGGGTTTCCGAAGCCGGTGCTCCATTTTTAACATCAAATAGTTCAGGGGTTTGGTTTAGAATAAAGCTTAGAAGTCTTCATATCAAACCTCTTAATATTCCACAAAGAGACAGGTTGCAGTGTCTCCACGTTAGATCTTTACAATTATTGCCGGTAACGTATAATTCATTAAGGGGCCGATGTTTTTAAACAAGCTTATTCCTAGTACTCTGTTAACCCTGATTCTGTGTATTACGTTATCAGTCCCCATCGGGAGGTCGTTATTATGAGCAGATATAAAATTACCTGCTGTTCAACTGCCGATATGTCTTACGAATACTTTAAAGAAAAAGACATACCTTATGCCTGCTTTCACTACCGGATCGGTGAGCAGGAATACCTTGATGATTTAGGACAAAGCGTATCTTTTAAGGAATTCTATGCCCAAATCGCCGCCGGGGCTATGCCCATAACCTCCCAGGTAAACGTAGACGAGTTCGAGCAGTTATTTGAACCAATATTACAAAAGGGCCAGGATGTTCTGCATATTTCGCTGTCCTCCGGAATATCCGGCGCCTACAGCTCAGCGGTGATGGCCCGCGATGAACTCTCCCGCAGGTATCCTGAGCGAAAAATACGGATAGTGGATTCACTGGGGGCTTCTTCCGGCTACGGACTGCTGGTCGATACCGCCTGGGAAAAGCAGGCCGAGGGGGCTTCCATCGATGAATTGTATGAATGGCTTGAAAAGAACAAGTTAAAACTGCACCACTGGTTTTTCTCCACCGATCTGACCCACTATAAAAGGGGCGGCCGTATTTCAGCCACTTCATTTGCAGTGGGCTCGCTGCTCAATATCTGCCCTTTAATGAATATGGACCACTTGGGCAGGCTCATCCCCCGCAAAAAGATCAGAGGCAAAAAACATGTGATCGAAGAAATAGTTAAAATGATGGAGGCTCATGCCCAGGGCGGTCTGGCGTATTCCGGCAAATGTTTTATCTCCAACTCCGACTGCTTGGAGGATGCCCGGGCAGTGGCCAGGCTGGTGGAAGAAAGGTTCAAGAATCTCAATGGAAAGGTTCTCATAAACAGCGTAGGAACTGTGATCGGCGCCCATACCGGACCGGGAACGGTGGCCCTGTTCTTCTGGGGCGATGAACGGGTGGATTGATTAAAATATAAGTACAACTTTCGTAAGGAATCCCCTGTTGCAGGCGTATTGTTATTAATGGCAGCCTGCAATTTTATTTCGCGGGATTGACTAATCTGTTTTGGGGGAGGAATTTAGGGGCATGTTAAGCATTTTACCAGGATTATTGAGAACAACGACACCAATCAGGACGGCCAGAATAGTATCAATCACCCTGATTGCAATGTTGTTATTGCTGTCAGTTGCCGTGCCGGCGACTGCGGCCGGGAGCGACATCACTATATTTTTCAACGGTGTTGAACAACAATATGACCCGCCCCCCCAGATTGTGAACGGCCGGCTTTTGGTGCCCATGACCGGCATTTTCGAGGCCTTCGGTGCCCAGATGAGCTGGGATCCCGCCTCACGCACAGCTATAGCCTATAAAGAGGGCAAATACGTATCGGTTAAGGTGGACAGCAAGGCCGGTTTAATGGCAGATGCCACCCCGGTGGGCGGCACCTACCAGCTCAGCAATACCCGGACCGTAAAGCTTGACGCAGCGGCCACTATCGTAAAAAGCCGCACCATGGTTCCCTTGAGCTTTGTCAGCCTGGCGCTGGGAGCTGACGTAAGCTGGTTGGGCCTCAGCCGCCAGGTATTCATCAATAATGACGGTTCCACTCCTCCACCTTCTAACAATATCAGTGAATTGCGGGGAGCCTGGATGTCCTTCAATGACCTTGAAAACTTCGACAAAAACAGAATCGACGCCATGCTTGATAAAGCCGCAGCCGCGAAACTGAATACGGTGTTTGTTCATGCCCGGGCTTTTAGCGACGCTTTTTATAAATCCTCCCTGTTTCCCTGGTCCCATAAGCTTACCGGGGTGCAGGGTCAAGCTCCTCCGATTGATCCCCTGGAATACCTGGTTAAAGCGGGACACCAGAGGGGGTTGAGGGTGGAGGCCTGGATAAACCCCTACCGTATATCTAATTCAACTGAACTGACCAATTCCCTGGCCTTAAACAACCCGGCGGTTAAATGGCTGGGTGATCCGGCCAAAGTCATTCACTATGAGGCCAACGATGAGGAGTGCCTGATATACAACCCCGCTTCGCCGGAGGTTCGCAGCCTCATTACCGACGGGATACTGGAAATAGTGAATAATTATGACGTGGACGGCATTCATTTTGACGACTATTTCTATGTGGGCTCAACCGGTGAAAACCTGGATGAGGGATATAAGAAAAGCCAGGTAAACATGCTGGTCAGGCAGGTTTACACGGCGGTTAAGGCAGCCAATCCGGCTCTGACTTTTGGCATCAGCCCGGCCGGGAATATCAGCAATTGTATGGCGGCCGGGGCCGATGTTGAAACCTGGCTTTCCCAGGACGGCTACGTTGACTATGTCTGCCCCCAGATCTATTGGACTAATGAGAATCGATCAGCCAGCGCCCAGTTTGACAACTGTTTGAACAACTGGCTGGCCATGAAGCAAACTCCCCGGGTCAAGATGTATGTGGGTCTGGCCCTGTACCGCACCAGCCTTTCCATCGTCGGCGACCCGGGCTGGGAGAACCGCAGCGACAACCTGATGACCCAGTTGCAGAGCATGCGCGGTACCGGCCAGTGTTCAGGTTTCATTTTATTTGATATCTCGAACCTGTTGGATGAAGAGTGCCAGCCTGAGGTGAACAATCTCAAAACTCTGCTTTAGGCCAATAATTCTTGCATTGAAGCATAAAACCGTTCTCCTGTTGAACAGGAGAACGGTTTCACTTTTACCCAGCCTATTTTAAGCAGTTATGTCAAAAAGGGTAACCGTACCGGGCAGCCGGTTGGCCTGCCCTGAAGAATTATAAATCTGGTTCTTTACCGCTTCATTATTGTTATCCTGTTTCTGCAGGGTTTCCCGGTTCTGCTCCTGAGCGTTTGGCGGTGCGGCAGAGCGAGTATTCGGAGCTGTCGCCGGCTGTGGGGTATTGGGCCTCACATTTTGATTGGCACCGCTATTCGTCAAGGTATACACCGGGGGTTGGTTATCGATTCGCATACGCATAACCTCTTTTCTTTTACTTGCGGCCCGCTTAATGATGGCCAGACCGTTTCTCACCGAACTTTATGCTAAAGTGACAACATCTCGGCCTTTATCGCTCGTCGCAAGCGCTGTTCCCTTTTATTCTTCAGCGCTGCCCAATCCGGTATTTCTGTGTTGTTTGGCCTCTCAGACGAGCAATTCAGGCTGCCAAACAGTTCGATGCTGCTCATACAACAGGAAGGCAGTATTTCTGTTTTCACCAAACTCTTGTTACCATAATGGGAATTTGATCGGTTAACACATTGGAAGGTGCTCATTTACATCGCCTCTTTCCATGGCCATTTCGCGCCTTTAGTTGGTCCTAAATTTATTATATATTTTGTTCTATTAAGGAATCAAGTCCTATATTGTTCAATTTCATTGGATTGATCCCGCAATATTAAGATACAGCCAAAAAAATAAGGCAGAGGTCCATCCCCTGCCTTATTGGGCGTAATCTATTTGGTTTTTAAATTACTCCTTTGCCTCGCAAGCCATATGAAACCGAGCTTCTTCCTGCCGGTGAAGGTAATCAATATATTCGGTTCCCCATTCCCGCATGGCTTTCATAACTTTTAAAAATCTTACTCCCATTTCCGCCAGTGAGTATTCAACCTTGGGAGGTATCACTTTATATACTTCCCGGTTGATCATTGAATCCTGCTCCAATTCCCTCAGCTGCTGGGTAAGATAGCCCTGCCGCACTGAGGGCAGAGCTCGCTGCAGTTCACTGAAGCGCATAGGTCCGTCGGAAAGCAAATAGAGAATTACCAGCTTCCATTTGCCCCTGATAACGTCCTGGGTGATAGCCACAGGACATCCTATTTCCAACAATTCTTTCCTGCACAAAGCCCAATACCTCCTAATAGTACGTTTTTACGTACTACCTACTTTTTAAAAGAGTACTTGTAAATAATAACTGTTTAACCTCATTATAATATATATTACTTGTTTTGTTATCTGGTTTGCCAACTGGTTTTGGTGAAAGGAGATCATGATGTGCAGGAGATAATCAAGTTTTTACAGGAAAATAATATGGGCTGCTTTGCCACTGTTGAACAGGGGCAGCCCCGGGTGAGGCCCTGGCAGTTTCAGTTTGAATTGGACGGTAAGTTATACTTTGGCACCTCGAATAAAAAAAGAGTCTTTAAGCAGCTTAAAGAAACACCTTATGCGGCCTTTGCCTCCTTTTCCCCAACCATGGCCACAGTGAGGCTGACCGGTCAGGTGGTCTTTGACTCGACCCCGAAAATGAAGGACATGATTCTAAAACGCAACCCAATGCTGCAGAAAATTTACGGAACCCCGGATAATATCGACCGTTCTTTCGAAGTATTTTACCTTTGCAACGGGGAGGCTTCCTACACCGAGTTTGGGAAAGAACCATTAGTATACAAGTTTTAGGTTAAACTATGTAAAAGACGTTTAAGACCAGGATTACATTATTTATCAGATGAAGGGGGAGATCAAATGGAATTTTTTGAGGTTATTAAGAAACGCCGGGCGGTGCGCATGTATAAACCCGATCCGGTCAGCCGCGAGGATATTTTGACAATACTTGAGGCGGCCCACTCCGCACCTTCGGGGCGCAACCTGCAGTCCTGGGATTTTCTAGTCGTAAGCGGAGACAAGAAGAATGCCATGGGCGAAAGTTATGGCAAGATTGCGCTGGGCTATACCCGCGACTGGGAAGACCCCGCCGCCAAGGATAATTTCATCAACTACGCCCGCGCCTATGGAGGTGCACCAATAATCATTGTTGTGCTGGCTGCCACCGATCCGATTCCGGGTGTCAACAAGATGCACCTGGAGACCGGCTGCGCTGCAATGGAAAATATAATGCTGGCCGCCACCGCTCTGGGCCTGGGCACCTGCTGGATGACCGGACCGCTGCAGGATGAGGCTGCCTTGCGGAAGCTTCTGGAGATTCCTGACGACCAGCAAATAGTCGCGGTTACGCCGCTGGGACACCCGGCTGCCTGGCCCGCTCCGCCGGAATTCCCGGTTCCCGATTTTAAACAGAAAATACGCTGGATAGGATAACACTGACAGGTAGCAGGCAGGGGACCTTCTATTGTTTGCAGAACGCAAAATTAGAAGGTCCCCCTATTTTTCAAGCATTTTGTTATACGGGCGTTCCCGGGCAAAAATCCCTTCTGAACCGTAATCTAATTTATTATGACCTGGCTTTTGTTGGCGTCCCATTGCACCGAGTACCCCAGGGACTGGCTGACAAAGCTTAAAGGCACCAGGGTTCGGTTGTTTACTATCTGCGGCGCCGCATCCAGAGCAACGGTTTCGCCGTTCTTTACAGCGCTGCTGTTGCCAATTATCAGTTTAAGCATTGACTGCCCCTGTACAATGGCTATGCTCTGGTTTTCCGGGTTCCATTCCACCGAAGCCCCCAGGGCTTCGCAAATGCTCCCCAGGGGAACCATTACCCGATCTGCTTGAATAAAAGGCGCAACATCGGTTTTAAGCTCCTGGTTGTTTACCAATATGCTTATTGGACCGGCTCCCGAACTCTTGATGCTCTGGATGCGCTTTTCAATATCGGCGCCAATCCCTTGGCTGCCCGCCGCTTTTACCGCGTTGGCCAGGATGTCCCGGACTACGATATGAGTGTCGACAAGGTTGCTGGATTGTGAGGCAAAGGTAAAGCCGTCTTTGGGAGATGCGGTGGTGCCTCCCGCCAGGAAGTCGTTGGTGGCAACCCGGTAGGTTTTAGTATTGTCATTCATGTCGATCGGGGTGCCGTCGCTCAAGGAAATGCTCACCACCCTGCTCAATGACGGCTGGTCCGGATCATAGGCAAATTTCAGGCCGGATACCTGAATGCCTTTACCGCTGTCCATTACCGCCTCCTCCAGGATGGTTTTTAACTGGGAGCCAGTCATATCAAAAGTAATAATTACATTGTCAAAGGGCAGAAACTGGTAGATGGTGCCCATGGTGACGGTTCCCCTGGCAATATCGCAGCGCAGTCCCCCATTATTTTGAAAGGCTATTTGAGCCGCGGAGGAGGTGCGGATAACGTCCGCATCCCAGTTTCCAGCCAGCGACTCGCCAAACGGTGAGTCGGCCTGGGTTCGAGTCAGGTCGACCCTGGCGGAACCCAATTCCTCCAGCAATATAGGTGCTTCCTCCTCAATAGTATCAGCCACGATCTTTTTGACTGAATTATCCACCACCGGGGATGACGCCTTGTACCCGTAAGGATAGATGGTGCCGGTGGTATCCTGGGCCACATAGGCCGATTTGGCATTGGATGAGCTGACGCTGCCATCAGCGTGCAGGGTGAGCTTCAAGTCAACATAACCCTTGCCGTTACAGTTGGCAACCTCCAGGGGCATCTCCTTGCCGTCTGTGCCCGTTACCGTCGTCTGCACTATCGAAGCGCTATGACCGCCCAAAACGGCGTCTACCCCCACTAGTTTACGGGCAATGTCAATCAAGGGCCCTGAAGCGCCGTTATTCAAATCGTCTCCCTCATGGATGAGGGCAATTACTATCTGCGCGCCTTCCTTCCTGGCCTGCTGAGCGTATTTATTGATGCAGCTTGCATTGTCCTTAACTTCATAGTCGGAGATCCGGGCCGCCAGAATAATGCCCGGTGCGGACTCGGAGATGCCTCCTATTACTGCAACTTTGACTCCGTCCAGGGTATATGTTTTATAAGGGGTAAAAACCGGAGCGGTGGTATCGCCCTTGCGGAAAAGGTTGGCGCACAGGATGGGGTAATCAGCCTCTATACTGGAGCCGTCGATGCCGGTGACCTTTTCCACCCCCCAGTCAAATTCGTGGTTGCCCAGGGCGGAAGCTGCTACTCCCATATAATTGAATACTTTCATGACCGATTGACCGTAATCCAGGTTGGATATGGCGGTTCCCTGGTAATTGTCACCGCCGGAGAGGATCAAAGTGCGGTCCGGATTGGCCTTGCGAATCTCATTGAAGTTGGCCGCCATTACCGCAGCAATCGGGCTGCTGGAAGAATCGCCAATATTTCCGTGCAGATCGGTGATCTCCACTATATCGAAGGTTTTATCACCTTTTACGTTGTCGGCAACAGCGGCTGGAGTCTGGATAAGCCCGAAGGAACTGATAATGAGCCAGGCGGCTAACAGAAGTTTGAGTGAATAGTATTTCTTCAAAAAGAGTCCTCCATTCATATTATATTTGCCGGCACCTATGCCCATGTCCTAGCTCCTTTCACTCTTCGACAGTTTACCAGGATAATCCTTCCATAATAAAAGGCCCGGGCAGAAGCCCGGGCCAAACCTGAAGGAAACTAAATAATGCAGACCACCAGATTTCTGCCCAATCGCCAAAATATTAGTTTTCTGTGAGCCATGTATGTTTCTCCCAAATCAACCTTATCCAGTTTTCATGAGTTTCCTAAAGGGGGGCCTTACCTGCAGCACTTTTAGCGACTTACATTTTGTCGGCTAATATAGCCGCCTATTTGACAATTAAAATAGAGCACGACGCTTTCTGACTTACCTGTACGCTAACACTATCCGTTAAGGATTCGTTTTCTTTGTTTGACCCATACCTGCTAATAATTATAATATCGACCTGAAGCTCTTCAGCCATTCTAAGAATGGTATCAGCTGATAAACCTGATTGTAGATATCGGATAACTTTTATATCATTACCAATATTTCGATACGCCTTATCTAACGTTATTTGAGCAAGAGTAAATTGCCCTACTTCGTCATCAGGAACAGGTTCATTCAATCCATCGGGATGAGCGATATGGGCTTTTGGCGTTACAAAAAGAATATTAATTTCGTTAATTATCCCTTTTTCAGCTAATTCTTTTGCCGTAATTATGACTTTATCATCTGATCTAGAACCGCTAACAAACGCCAACGCTTTATTGTACATATTTGATGCTCCTACTTGGCTACATTTTCTAAATTAGTCTTCCCTTCTGTAAACAATAAAAATCATTTCCTCTGCAACTTTCTCAGATTATAGTTGCTTTTTTCTATTTCTGCTAGCCAGGCTCCTAAGGGAAACAGCCCCTATTCAAACGGTTTATAACCGTTCTTAGATAGATATTTGCCTATGACCATTCTCTGAACTTGAGCTGTTCCTTCGAATATTTGCATGATTTTAGCATCACGCATGTATTTCTCCACCGGGTATTCCTTGGTATAGCCATAACCGCCGAAGATCTGAACTGCATCAATAGCGTTGGTCATGGCAGCATCACCGGCATGTAATTTAGCTATGGAAGAAACAGTCTTATAAGGCCTTGTGGAAGGCATCTATATAACCCCATATCTTAACTATATTGGTTGGTTCTGCGCCAGATTTTCAGTTTATCAGCTTCTTTTATAAGCTCGTCCCTAAAATCGGGATGTGCTATGTTTATTAACCCCTCCGCCCGCTGCCATGTTGTCTTGCCCTTTAGATTGAAGGTTCCAAATTCAGTAATTATATAGGCAGCTATTGACCGGGGAACGGTTACGACAGTACCTGGACTTAAGCCGGGATTAATCCGGGACGATATCTTACCATCCGATCTTTTAACACTTGAACTCAAGGCAATAATGGGCTTCCCGTTTTTAGATCTAAAGGCGCCAAAGATATAGTCCAATTGCCCACCAGTTCCTGATATTTGGCGTCCAGCCGAAGCTTCTGAGGCAACCTGACCGTATAAATCCACCTCAAGGCAGTTGTTTATAGCCACAAAATTATCATTCTGGGCTATAATGAAGGGATCATTACAGTAACTGACTGGGAAACTGGCGCATACCGGGTTGTGATCTAAAAACTTATAAAGCTTATCAGTTCCCATGGCGAAGGTATATACCATTTTGCCTTTATCGATCTGTTTTCTTTTGCCAGTTATTCTTCCGGCTTCATACATATCAACAAATGAATCGACCAGCATCTCCGTGTGTACTCCCAAATCTTTTAAATCAGATTGGGCGATCAGGGCTCCCACGGTATTGGGCATGGCTCCAATACCAAGTTGAATACAGGCTCCATCACTCATCTCTTCCATGACCAGATTCGCAATCTTGCGATCCACCTCTGAAACTGGTAATTCATGCAGGTTGGCCAGGGGGGGATTGGTACGACTTTCCACAATATAATCAACATCAGAAATATGAACTCCCTCACCATTGCCGCCAAGGCAATACGGGGCCGAAGTATTGACTTCAACAACTAATATTTTTGCCTTCTTAGTGGTAAATAAAGCCATGGAATTTGAGGTGCTAAAGTTGAAAAAGCCATTCTTGTCCATGGCCGTTACCGGTTGAAAACTAACATCTATATCGAGATAAAGGTCGATTATTCTTCCGCCTTCATGATATGTGAAGGGTATATAACTGCATAAACCTTCATCCCTCAATTTTCTTGACACGCCTGAAAAATGCCAATCATTCAATATAAAATGCCTGCTTTCCGGGTCCACCTTTACAATTTCAGGTATACGCGGCGTAGTTGTCAGCCTGATCTTTACATCACTAAGTTCATCCTTACGTTTTGCCAGTGCAGCATCACAGTCAAAGGGTTGCTGAACGAATTCTCCCATCTGCACCCAATCGCCAGACTTGACAAGTCTGGCGGCCTGGTCTGCACTTATAAGTTTCTTTTGGTACTCATCTGCATAATTCACTGCTACAGCACATCCTTAAAATCATGGTTTGGGTTTACCTACAAACACCGTGGCTTACATTGAAATCTATTTGCGCAAATACTTGCTTTTGTGGGTATTTATCATCTCCCTTTCATAGTGCACTGAAATACAAATCGGAATTGCGGCTGTGATAAATAACGGTGCAATTAAAGGCATCTTTTGCAAAATGTGTGCCATTAGCTAAAAATGCTTCGGGGAACAGGAGGTGGGTTCGTTGTGGCGACATTATATTGTTTGGGCACATTTTTTCTCAGGTAGCTAAATATTGTTTTTGACATATGACTGTCTCAAATTTGAGAATTATTTGCATATATAAGACACTTCACAAGATAATTGTTTTATAAATCGGAACCGGTGCCCGCTATATTATTTTGGCAGGATCATCCAGTAGGAGACTCTTAATTTCTATATAATTTGGATCAAAAAGGTATTTCTCTTTGCCTTCCATCCCACCAGACGGTAAATTCAAAAAGCCCTAATTGCCCTAATATCCAGCCTGTTTAAGCACACCTACTTAAGGTGTAATTTGAGATAAAATGAAACAATAGTCATTGACAATTATCGACAGAATAGTAGGATCTAATGCAGAGAATATAGAGATTATACATTGTGGGAGAGAGATATTATAAAACAAACCTCTTTAGCTGATTTGCATTTTTAGATGAGGGGAGAATTTTATGATTAACTCTATCAAAGAAATAAATCTAATGAAAAAAGCCTGGATTAGTTTCGTTGTGGACAATAAAGTTGAAGAAAACGGAATCATTTCTGACGCTATTTTAGAGTCATGGAAAAGATGTAAAAAGCTGAAGGTTGATCCCTATCAAACACGGGCAACAACAGTATTAAGCCCCGATTTATTGCAGGAAAGAAAAAATGCCAATCGTGAGCTTATAGAAGTTGCCAGTGAAAGCATGGAAAATATCTACAATTTCATTAAAGGCTCAGAATTTATGTTTGGTCTGTTTGATAAGGATGGCTATGCGCTCAAAATTATCGGGGACCAGGATGTTGTTTCTTGCACCAAAAAAGGCAATTGGATTGAGGGTGCTTGTTGGAATGAGTTGAGTGCCGGTACTAATGGAGTATCATTGGCAATTACCGAAAACAGGCCGATTCAGATAAGAAGCTATGAACACTTTTGTAGGTGCTCTCATCACTGGTCAGGATCCGCTGCCCCTATCCATGACCCCAATGGAAATTTATTGGGAGTACTGGACCTGACGGGCAGTTACGATTTATTAACTCCGCATACCCTTGGTATATTAGTAAGCGCGGCAAAATCGATAGAAAGAATGCTGGCTCTAAAATCGCTTATAAATGACTGCCAAATTGCCAATAAATACAATGATATAATCATTGACCTATTGGAAGAGTGCCTTATGGTTTTAGATCAGGATGGAATTATAACTCATATTAATTTAAGTGCTGCCGATCTTTTGGGTATTGATAAGATGAAAAGCATAGGGCGGGATATAAAACAAGTAATATGGGCAGATAATAATACTTTTTATAGAGATATATTTTTCAACGGCGATGTAACTGATAGTCACTTTTCACTGGAACTGAACAATGGAAGCAAAATCAAATGCATCTATTCTAAACGTGACATCATTGTTAATAATTCAAGAATAGGGATCGTTCTGACCTTTAATAAACCGGCCCGAATAAAAAAATTGGCCAAGCAGTTGGGAAGAACTTTGACTTTTGATGATTTGATTGGATCTGACAGCAGCTTTAAGAAGGTTTTAAAACTGGCCCGGGCAGCCGCCCGGGGGGATGCCAACATCTTGCTTTTAGGTGAAAGTGGAACTGGAAAAGATTTGTTGGCGCAGGCTATACACAGTGCCAGTCCGTTTTCAGACGGGCCATTTGTGGCTATAAATTGCGCAGCAATACCCGGTGAGCTTATTGCCAGCGAGCTTTTTGGTTATGTGGATGGTGTTTTTACCGGTGGAGTAAAAGGCGGCAAAGCCGGAAAGTTCGAACTTGCTGCAGGTGGGACCCTTTTCCTCGATGAAATAGGCGATATGTCATTGAACTTGCAGACCACTCTTTTGCGGGCCATCGAAAATAGAACCTTTATGAGAGTCGGGGGCGACAAAGAAATACCGGTTAATGCAAGAATTATTGCGGCAACCAATAAAGATTTATTACACGAAATCGACGCTGGTACTTTCAGAGCCGACCTTTATTACAGGTTAAATATTATGTCAATTGAAATGCCTCCACTGCGGGGAAGGCCTGATGATATAAGGCTTTTAATTGAATATTTTAATGAGAAAATGGCTCAGAAAACCGGGAAGCCCTTATTAAAGATTTCCAAACAACAGTGCGAAGAACTCCTGGCATATAACTGGCCGGGTAATATTAGAGAACTGAACAACCTGGTTGCCAGGTCGTATTATTTTGATATGCAGGAACTAAGTCTAACTGAATCTGTAACTAAACAATCCAGCCCCCCGGTTGCCAATTATCATGCAGATAATATTGAGGCATTTGAAAAAAATCTAATTAAAGACTTATTAGAACAAAACAATTATGCGGTTACCGAAGTGGCTCGTAAAATAGGTCAGTCACGTAGTACGGTGTACCGTAAGATTAAAAAATATAATATCAGTGTCAATGATGCGACTGAAGTTTATTCTTGATAAAAAATGTATTAAATTTCTCGGAAACACCGGATAGAAACTATATTAACCTGCTCCCCTTTAGGGTAATAATACCCGGAGTAACAAATTCTCTGGTTAACGGAATTACTGTTTAATTATAGAATGAATAACTGGAGGTCTTACAGCCTGGTTTAGTAATGAGCCAGGCTGTTATTTTCTGCTTATCTGCTCATATGGAAACGTGACTATACGCTCCTGTTGAGGTATTAATGATCTCTTTTCGCATTACTTGGCCGCCAAGAGCAAGCCAAGTCCATTTCATCACACATACTGCTTTAACTATTTTGCCAATCCTACAATTGCTACAGATCCTTTCCCATTTATGCGACACAAAAAATTCAGGTTCGCTCCCCCCCCAACAATTGGGCGTTTAAAGATGACGCAAATCGTGGCATGCATATTGCATTAATTGTGGTCGCCATCATTTATGCGGAGGTGATTAATGCAATCTATACGGGGTGCTCTTATTCGGGGGATGCTTACGGAAAGTGTGGCTAATTATGCAGGAAATGACTA
>JBDKUE010000206.1:0-5225 GCA_039679855.1 Syntrophomonas sp. | reverse complement strand
TCACCTACCATTCTTATTTTTTGCCCAGCTCAAATTTGTCGTGTAAAGCCTTAACCGCTCTCTCCATATGCTCTCTCTTGACCAGACACCATATATTGGTATAGGAATCTCCGGATTGCAGAATGGGTATATGTTCTTCACTCAAGGCCTCCACCACCCGGGCCATAACCCCGGGAATGCCGGTCATCGCCGCTCCAACAACGGCGACCTTAGCACAATTAAATTCCAAAGCCGGGAAAATGTCAATATCATTAAGAATCTTTACCGCCTGGTCGCCCGCTTCAGCCGCAACTGTAAAGGTTATCCGGTCCGGTTGGACATTTATAAAATCCACACTGATGCCCGCCCGGGCCATAGTCTGAAAAACCGACAGATCAAAGTCTTTGTGTAAAGGAGCATCTTTGTTTATCTTGAGCTGGGCCAGAGTGGACGTATAGGTTACTCCGGTTATCAGATTATCCCTGATTATCTGGACGTTGTCTCCGACGCCGCGAAGCTGGTTCGTTACCAGGGTGCCTTCTGAATCGGCGAAGGTAGAGCGAACTCTCAAGGGAACGCCGGCTTGCATGGCGATTTCAACCGCCCGGGGATGAATCACTTTGGCTCCTTCCCGGGCCAACTGACAGATCTCGTTGTAAGTTATCGCGTCCAGCACGCGAGCGTTATCGACAATACGGGGGTCGGCAGTCATTACCCCTTCAACATCGGTAAATATATCCACCATTTCCGCCCGCAAGGCCACTCCCAGAGCAGCTGCGGTGGTGTCACTGCCGCCCCGCCCCAGGGTGGTAAGCTCGCCGTCCTCGCTTACCCCCTGAAACCCGGCTACCACCGGGACACAGTCCCCGGCCAGCAGCTCCAGCAGCCGGCCCGGGTTAACATACACTATATGGGCGTTGGAGTATTTTCCGTCGGTAACAATCCCCGCTCTTTCACCGCTTAAGTAGCAGGCTTCAACATCCATGGCAGCAAGCTGACTGGATAGTAAAACCCCGGAAATCAACTCCCCGCAGGAAAGCAGTAAATCCGTTTCGCGTGGAGATGGACAGGGGTTTACCTGTTTTAGCAAGTTTATAAAGGTATCGGTAGCATATGGATCATTTTCCCGCCCGATGGCTGACACAACCACGACCGGTTTAAACCCTTGCTTTCTGGCATCAGCTATGATGCCGCATACCCGGGACCGGGCCTCCGGAGAAGCCAGAGAAGTTCCGCCAAACTTCTGGACGACAATTTTCAAATTGCCACCTTCCTAAAAAAGGTTCTTATTTGTGACCAGCTCGGCGATTTGAATGGCATTGGTCGCTGCTCCCTTGCGGATTTGGTCGGCGGCCGCCCACAATACAATGCCCTGCTCCCCCGAAATATCTCTTCTTACCCGGCCAACATAGACCTCATCGGTATCAGAAGAGTGTAACGGCATGGGATATATATTCTGGGACGGGTCGTCTTGAACCACAACCCCGGGAGCCTGAGACAGGATATTCCTTACCTGTTCAGGAGTCAAATCCTTCTCCAATTCTAAAGTTATGGATTCCGAGTGGCTTCTAAAAACCGGTACTCTAACCGTCGTTGCCGATATTTTGAGATCCGGAGCGTGCATTATCTTCCTGGTCTCCCAGACCATCTTCATTTCCTCACGGGTATATCCTTCATCCATAAAGGTATCAATATGCGGAATTACATTAAATGCTATGGGGTGCTGGAAAACCTCGGGCTTTTTCGTTTCTCCAGCCGCCCAGGCCCGCACATGATCCTCGAGCTCCTTGAGGCCTAATATTCCGGCCCCGGACACCGCCTGGTAAGTAGAGACAATTACCCGTTTAAGACCAGCGGCCAGGTGAATGGGGTTGATGGCCACCACCATAATTATAGTGGAGCAGTTGGGGTTGGCAATAATCCCCTGGTGCCAATCAATATCATTTGGGTTTACCTCGGGGACCACCAGAGGCACTCGATCATCAAGACGAAAAGCGTAGCTGTTGTCTATAACCGTACATTTATTTTCAACCGCCTGCGGGGCCAGTATCTGGCTTATTTCCGTGTTTACCGCAAAGAGTGCGACATCGGCTTGCTTAAAGGCTTCGGCATCGGCTCCCCGGACTGTAAAGCTTTCTCCCCGAAAGACTATCCTGGCTCCGGCTTCACGCGGATCGGCCAGGAGAATCAAGTCGTTAACGGGAAATTTGCGTTCTTCCAGGATTTTGAGCATTTCCTGCCCTACCGCCCCGGTTGCTCCGACAATGGCTAAATTAATCCCCTGTGCCACGATGATTACCTCCTAAAATAAATCTAAAGGTTATTGTAGCACATGGATAAGGGGCTCTCAAGAACGTGGACCCATGAGTAGAGGCTGTATCTGCCGTCCCTGCAAGGCCATGATTATCGTGTCAGCCAACAACTCCATGCACCCAACCGCCGAGTTTCCCTTGTTAAATGGATCATCCTGGCGAAAGGGCACAAAGTATATATTTTTTGTATTAAGTAAAAGACCGATGTTTTTAGCATTCATGCTCAAAGCGTCATTGGTTGAAATGGCTATTACTACCGGGCGCTGGTTGCGCAGCTGAGCCTTTATGGCCATTAAGGCCGGCGTGTCGACTATTCCATTGGCCAGTTTGGCTATAGTATTGCCCGTGGCCGGTACTATAGCCGCCACATCCAACAGTTTTTGCGGTCCGATAGGTTCAGCATCCACTATGGTTGATATTAATGGATGGTCACTGAGGGCGATCAATTCTTTCTTGAGGTCGGCCGCTTTATAGAAACGGGTATCGGTCGATTCAACCGTATAGGATAGAATACTATATATTTCGGCTCCTTCTTGTTTGAGTCTATTTATCTGGGGCAAGACTTCGCCAATAGTGCAGTGAGATCCGCTAAAAACCAGGCCTATTTTTACACCCCGTAATCTGCTTAATGCTTCCTGTGGCTCCTGCAATGCCTGCACCTCCCTGCTATCCAAAAAGAAGCTTACTGTCTGCTTTGCTGAGTTCTCTGATAATCCTCCGTGGAACAACTTCGGCCAGAATTCGGCCCGCTGATGTAGGAGCCACCTTTCCTGGAAGCCCGGGAGCCAGAATCGCTTTTATGCCCAGATCATTGGCGGCTTCAAAATCAGTGCCCCCTGGTTGATTGGCCAGGTCGATAATTACAATTTCCGGTCGGGCGTGTTGCAAAAGCTCGCGGTTAAGAACCATGGCCGGCACCGTATTGAAAACCAGGTCATATTGAGCTAATATGCCTGGTAAACTGTCGAAGTCAGCTCGATGGCAGCCGATTTCGTAGGCTCGGGCCAGTTGCCCTTTGTTGCGGGCCACTACGCATACGTCGGAACCAAGAGCCTTCAAAGCCCGCGCCATGCTGACCCCCACTCTGCCAAAACCAATTACGCAGGAACGACTGCCATGTATGGTGATCGCGGTTTCTTCCATGGCTATCTGCAGAGCGCCCTCTGCAGTTGGTATGGAGTTAAGGATGGCCAGTTCGTCATCATCATTTAACTCCAACAGGGTAAATCCGTGTTTTTCCGACCACTGCTTGAGAAAAGGGCGAGCTGTTCCAATGATCACGACGGCATTATCTGCAATACTGCGCATAGCTTTTTCACTTAGTTGAAGCTGACCCTGATAGTATACAGCCCTTATTACTCCCTGGGGATTGGTTCCGGGCAGAGGCATAACTATGACCTCGGCATCCTGGCAGGCCTCCTCAACCGAATTGGCCATACAAGCTCCGGGGCTTACCATATCGGCGGGAAATCCTGCTACAACCACCGTCGCCCCCATCTTGACCAATTCCGTTACCAGGATCAACTCCCGGGCGTCTCCTCCCAGCACCGCTATTTTCAGGCCGGAAAGCACCGAACTCAAAACCACTCCCCCTTTTGGGTAAATAGAATATTGCCAGAACTAGTAGCATTATATGTGGGCTTCAATACCATGGTGCTTGTCTGAAATAATCGGTGCTTAAGGCTAAATAGCAAAAAAACGGCCTTTTCTCCATCAGGAAAAAAGGCCGTCCTTATAGTTGTGTTATAAAGTTACAATAGATTATCCATTCCGTAAACCAGTCCCTTTATATTTTTCATCTTTTTGCTTACCATAATAACTCCCGGCATAAAACCGACTCGATCGTAGGAATCATGTCTTATGGTCAAGCTCTGACCCAGTCCACCAAATATAACTTCCTGGTGGGCCACAAAACCTGGTAAACGGACACTGTGGATGCGCACTGCGTCCGCATCCCCACCTCGACAACCCGGTATTTTTTCTATTTCCCGAATACCACTGGGTGGACGAACCGCCCTGGCCTCGTTTATAAGTTCAGCGGTTTTTATCGATGTGCCTGAAGGTGAATCGAGCTTTTGCGGGTGGTGTAATTCAATAATCTCCACATCTGGGAAATAACGGGCTGCTTCCCTGGCAAATTTCATCATTAAAACAGCTCCTATGGCAAAATTGGGAATAACCGCAACCCCAACTCCCTTGTCAAGGGCCAATTGATCAAGCTGTTTCAACTCCGCATCGCTCAAACCGGTGGTGCCCACCACACATGAAACCCCCATTTTTAAAAAGCCGCGCACGTTATCGAATATCGATTGAGGGCTGGTAAAATCTATTATCAGATCTGGTTGGGTGAGCTCAATCAGTTTTTCCACATCGTTCTCAACAACCATATCCTGCTGGTTGTCAGATCCCATGATGCACCCAATGCTTTCTCCTCGGGCCCTGATGTCAGTCATGCCCACCAGTTCCATTTCCGGGTCATTGAGCACCGCCTTTACCGTTTCGCTGCCCATTTTTCCCAGGGCTCCATTTACTACTACCTTGATTTTTTCCATACCTTTACCTCCCTGTTTCCTTAAAAAATAGTTTTAACCATTTCCCTGTCCAAGTCAAGAACTGCCTGTTCATACGGAGATTGACCTTGGCCTGTCGTTTATCCGGCAACCCTTCACCGTGGTCTAGGCATAAAACAGGTTTTTTACAAACCAACCAGGGAGCAAGCCAAAGTGGATTAATAGGAATTTAAATAGTTCAGCCTTGTCCAGGCCAAAAATAAAAAACCAGGGGAATGTACCCCCTGATATCGGAAATGCTATAGGATAGACGGTTCCAAGTAGAAACCGGTTATATTTGGCGATAAAGACGGGCCTGTTCCAGGATATATTTACACAGTTCCTGCAGCAGCCTGCGCTCCGTAAAGTTTAAACCGCCCTCATT
>JBDKUE010000169.1:0-9013 GCA_039679855.1 Syntrophomonas sp. | reverse complement strand
CGAAGCCGTCCAAAAGCAGCAAGCCTTCACGGCCAGCGGCGAAGATGGATTGAGAGCCCTGACCCTGGCGGTAAGTTTAAGCGAAAGCGCCCAAAATCAAATATAGCGACGAGCTTAATCCTCAATAATTTCTGAATAGAGATCGATCTTGGGCTGCTTCACAACCCGGGCCGGCCTGCCCATAACCAGGGTGTAAGGGGGAACATCTTTGGTTATTAGGCTGCCGGCACCAACCACGCAGCCTTCGCCGAAATGAACGCCGGGGACTACTGTAACGCCCACTGCTATCCGGACACCCCGTCCGGTTGAAAAACCTTTCATATTTTGACCGTGACCCTGACGATGAAAAGCAATAGCATTGTCATTGGCGCCGATAAAAAATGGAGCTATAAAAGTATGATCTCCTATATTGCAGTATTTGGTGATATGATTCTGAGAATGAATGCCGCAATGGTTCCCGATGGTGGTATCCCCTTCACAGGCGGTCAGGTTCCCCAGGTAGGTTTTTCTACCAATTATGGTTCGTTCTCTTAAAACGCAATTATGTCCTATGGACGATTCGGGGCCGATTATACAGCCGTGGTAGATTACGGCCCCGCTTCGTATTTTGACGTTTTCATATATTTGAGTTTTATCTTGCGGGCAATCACCTTCGTAATAACCCAATACTACATTGTCGCCGATTGAAGCTCCGCTTTTGATAGTTACATTGTCATAAATAGTTATATTGTTACCCAGGCTAGCCCCTTCCTCAATGACTACATTATCACGCTTACGCAAATTCACACCGGGCATAATAAATCCTCCTTGCCAAAAAATAACCAATGGTCTGTTAAGGAATAATATGCCAGGCCATCAGTCCGTGTGCCTGGCGCAGACGCATGTGTTATTTTTTGGTATTAGAGGAACCCCGCCCCACTTGCAAGCATACGATAAAAGCAGAAATACACAAGCGGGGTATATAAAATGCTAACCCAAAATACTCTCAACTCTGCACAATTAATGGATCGAATCCTTACCGCCCTCGATAACCAAGCGCCTTTATCGGTAGTATCCGTGGGCCAAACCGAAGCTTTTGTTATGGCTCAATATACCATTTATCCAGAGGAAGAGTTTATGCGTCACCGCGAAGCCTACAATGCCAACCGGGGAAAAAGAAGCGGATTTTTTCATAGAGGCATTCGTTTTCCCAATTTAGCCGCCCGGGATGAGACTGTAGAAGCGGTAAAAAGGTCCCATATAATCGGCTACAATACGGTGGTGGAACCAGCTAAGAGCTTTACGGAGAGGGTCTTCGCAGCCTATGGAATTGAACCGGAGGGCATATTTGAAGCAAATATAAGAAGGGTTATGATGTTTTCTCAAAAGGAACGTTTTGAACAATTATTAAAAAACAGAAGAGTGCTTTTGGTAAGCTCCCTGGCTCAAGAAGCGAAAGCCGTTCTTGAAAGCAGATATACTAAAGCACGCCCCTGCTCGGTTGAAGCCATAAGCATCTACGAATATGAGGAAATACCCAGCGTAAAAGAGGAGCTTGCCAAAATCGACTTCGATCTCTGTTTTCTTGCCGCAGGAGTCAACGCCGTTATTCTTGCTTCATTTATTGCATGGCAATTGGGAAAGGTAGCTTGTGATATTGGATGGGGAATGCAGAGTCTTATTACGGGAAAGATTGTCACCGATTCCTGGGTAGTGAATCATATCGGTATTGATAACCTTTTTAAAATGTAAAGGGAGCAAGGATGCATATGCGCTTACTAATAACCACCGGTGATTTTAGTCAGTGGCCTTCCCGGAGCTTTCATTATCTACTGACCGAATTAGCCAAAATAACAGATTTGTTTATATGCTACGAATCAGGCGACATTAATGAAATAATCGAAAAGCACAAGCTCAATCCGGATTTCGTGTTTATTAACGAGTACGGCGAGACCAACAGCCCTGCTATTACCGGTTTATCATCTCTTAATATCCCCTGGGCCGCCTACCTGTACGACCTGCACTACCGGGTGGGGCAGCGGAAAGAAGCACTTGTACGTGACAATGCGCGGTATATATTCACCCACTACCGGGATAAGTTTTATGAGTGGTACCCGGAGTTTTGGGATAAAATGCACTGGCTCCCCCTGCACGCATACACGGAAATATTTAAGGACTACGGTTCCCCCAAAGATATAGATTTTTTGCTCATGGGCAACGTCCATAAGGTTGTATATCCGCTGCGTTATAAAATCGCTGAAGTAATGCGTAAATACCCGAATTTTGTTCAACATGAACATCCCGGTCATCGAAACTTTAATGATAATGATGATGCCCTGGTCGGCGAAAAATTCGCCCGCGAAATAAACCGTGCCAAGATATTCTTTACCTGTGATTCAAAATATCATTATCCGATTCCAAAGTATTTTGAGGCAAGCGCCTGCAATACTTTATTGATGGCATCAGTATCAAGGGAAATAAGGGATTTGGGCTTTGAACCCGGCGTTCATTTTGTAGCTATAGACGATAGGAATTTTGAAGAAAAGGCCAGGTACTATCTCGTTCATGAGGAAGAAAGGCTAAAGATTGCTAAGCAGGGATATGAAATGGTTCATTCCCGTCATTCCACGGCCCAAAGAGCCAGGGAGATGGTAAATATTATCCAAAATATTCTCAATGATTAGGTTCAAGAAACGGGAGGGGTAGAGCAGTGTTTCCAGGTTTCAATGACTTTGCAGGCCACAAGGAGGCTATGGCGGTAGTCGGGATGGGCTATATCGGCCTTCCTTTAGCCGTTTTATTGGCCCCAAAATACAGAGTGCTGGGTTTTGATATCAACCCGGTTCGCGTTCAAGAGCTGAACCGCTATTATGACCGCACCGGGCAAATTGCCTCCGAGGTTCTAAACACTTCAGGGATAGAGTTTACTTCCTCCCCGGATAAACTGGCCCAAACCCGTTTCATTATAATAGCCGTTCCAACGCCGGTTGACGCCTATCATGTCCCCGATCTCAAACCGCTTGTAGAAGCTTCTCGAATAGTAGGAAACCACTTGAGTGCGAAAAGCATAGTGGTCTTTGAATCCACGGTTTATCCGGGGGCGACGGAAAGCGTCTGTGTGCCCGTGCTCGAAAAGGAATCCGGGTTCAGCTGCGGGACCGGCTTCAAGGTGGCTTACTCGCCTGAAAGAGTGAATCCTGGAGATATCGAGCACACTCTGGCATCCACCGTAAAGGTTGTCTCCGCTCAAGACAACTCGACCCTGGAGCTTCTTTCACAGGTTTACGGTTCCGTAATTGAAGCTGGAGTTTATCCGGTATCAGATATAAAAACGGCCGAAGCCGCCAAGGTCATTGAAAATGTTCAAAGAGATTTAAATATCGCTCTAATCAATGAGCTGGCCATGATATTCGCTACGATGAAGATTGACTTTCGGGAAGTGCTGGCCGCCGCCCAGACCAAGTGGAACTTTTCCGGTTATGAACCCGGACTGGTTGGAGGACATTGCATCGGTGTAGATCCCTATTACCTGACTTATAAATGTGAAGAGATCGGCTATCATCCACAATTAATACTGGCGGGTCGCCGGATAAACAACCAGATGGGAAAATACATCGCCGAGCAGCTGGTAAAATGCCTGATCACGGCTTCAGTCCCGGTAAAGGGCGCCCGGGTGCTCATTTTAGGTTTTACTTATAAAGAAAATATAAAGGACATACGAAATACCAGAATTATTGAGATCTACCGTGAACTCCAGGGATACCAGGTAAATACCTTTGTATACGATCCACTGGCCTTGCCGGGGGAAGTAGAACAGGAATATAGGGTAAAGTTGATTGAGGGTATGGCTGACTTCGCTCCCTATGATGGGGTTGTTGCAGCCGTTAAACATCGGGCATTCACTCCATTGACCGTAGAGAACCTGCGCAGCCTGTGCGCAGACCACCCGGTTCTCATTGATATAAAAGCTAAGTTTGACCGCAGTTTGGCTGAGAAAGCCGGCTTTCTCTACTGGAGGTTATAGCCATGACTACCGTACTGGTTACCGGGGTGGCAGGCTTCATCGCCAGCCGCGTGGCTGATATACTATTGAGTCAGGGATATCGGGTCATAGGGATCGATAACCTGAATGACTATTATGACCGGGAGTTAAAACTGCGCCGGCTGAGTATTTTGCAGGAAAGCCCGGGCTTTACGTTTTACCGCCTGGATATTGAGAACTATGACGTCCTGGATCTGGTTTTCAAACTGCACCAGCCCACTGCGGTAATAAACCTGGCCGCCCGGGCGGGAGTAAGGTACAGCCTGGAAAATCCATTTGTCTATATCTCCACCAATACCATGGGAACCCTTAACCTTCTTCAACTGTGCCGGGTTTATTCGGTTGCGAAATTCTTACTGGCCTCTACTTCGTCTCTCTATGCCGGGCATGAACTTCCCTTTCAAGAGACTTTGCCGGTTAACCGTCCGGTTTCCCCCTATGCCGCTTCAAAAAAGGGGGCGGAAGCGATTGCTTATTCCTACCACTACCTGTATGGCATTGATGTGACCGTACTCCGGTATTTTACGGTGTACGGCCCGGCCGGCCGTCCGGATATGAGTATTTTTCTTTTTATCCATCGCTTGATGAATAACTCTCCCCTTATTGTATTTGGCGATGGGACTCAAAGCCGCGATTTTACCTACATAGATGATATTGCCAGGGGCACCGTTATGGCTCTTTCTCTCCAAGGTTATGAAGTTGTCAATTTGGGGGGCAACCACCCGGTGCATTTACACAAAATTATAGAGTTGCTTGAAGAATATACCGGTAAAAATGCAGAAATATTTATGAAGGAGTTCCATAAAGCCGACCTGAAAGAGACCCATGCGGATATACGTACAGCGGGCCGCCTCATGGGTTGGCATCCCGAAACAGGTATTGAAGAAGGGTTAAAAAGAACCGTTCACTGGTTTAATGAAAACTGGTCTTGGGTTAAAAACATCAAAATATAATCAAGACCCGCTTTTCCCTTAAGCATTCACATTTTCATAATATTGTCCAAACCGATGATGCGCACCAGCCAGTCGTCCATAACTATTCTTTGGGTCGCCAGGCTGGTCATGCCGTGGCCGATATCGAAAGCCACCTTGCCCAGGTGTTTGGAAATATAGGGAGCCAGAATAAGAGCGTTGGTGCCCGCTGCCAGGAAGCATATATCAAATTCGTGTTCGGCTATTTCTCTTTTTACCCTGTTGATCTCTTTAAAATCGAAAATTTGTATCGCACCAACGATCCGGCAATTGTATAACCGAAGATACCTGGTTTCAATTTTTCTCTTTATTTCTGGGGCGGGAGCTCCTACCAGGAGTAGTTTTTTATTTTGTAACATCTCAATAAGTCTTTCTTTTTGGGAAAACATGACAACCCGCCGCAAGTGGGCTTCAAAAACCGCCGGCGGGTTGATATTGTGGATGGCAAACACCCTCTGGGTAAGCTCGCGGGCTGGTTTAACAATAGTGTTATAGCCGACAATGTCGGCCTGGCAGGCCGCTTCGGCAGCAGCATCCCGCGCCTGGGTATTGGGGAATAGCAGCCCGCGATGAAAATGGCCCTCTTGAATATTCCAATTGGCCACCTGGGCTTCAGGATGATCCAATATTTCTTCCTCGGAAAACAGCACGTATTGAGCCATAACAAAGGCTTCCGTAGCTCCTACCGAAACTACAGCTAAAGGCGTGTTTTTATTAAGGCAATAACTTATCCGCTCCATTAGAGCAGAACTGTTCAGGATTTCCGGCTTTGCAGGGGCCATCTAAAAACACCTCAAAACTGTGAATTGTAATAAAGAAGGCCAGGCAGCTTTGAAACACCCGGCCTTCAAATGAATGCAGCATAAGCTAATTCATATTTCCTTGGTGCGCGGGTAAACCCATATAGATTCCGCGCCGACGCCTTTTACTATAACCCTTGCGTATTCTGCAGCCGCAGATGTGGACAAAGCTACCGCTTCGCCTGGAGAACCGGTAGGCCCAAGTGCTACCCAATCTCCAGCATCAAAGAACGGGGCACCCGGCCCGGTCTCAAATCCCACCTGAATTTTGGCTTCTACGGAAGTGGAACTGGAATTGTTCAATATCCCAAAAGTTGCACTTTGCCCTGCACCCAGGGGTACAGGTGTAGATGCTATAACCGGGTTGCTTGGCGGAGTAGGGATCGTCAATTTATCGGTATCAAACACATTTATTATTCCCTGAACGAAGTTAACGGTCAGCTGAGGCCACATGGTGCTATAAGGATGATTGGTGCTATAAAATCCTACCAGGCCATTATCAAGCTCATCTCCGACCAGGATCAGCCCGTTATTAACTATCGAACCATTAAACCAGCCTTTGACCAGATCAGTGATATCTATGCTTATGGGCCCCAACGGGGTTGAACTGTTGATATATATATAAGCATCCCATATCGGGCTGAACGGGGTGGGACTGAAGGGAGGCTGGTTATTCCAGGTCACAGTGTCCTGGCCCCAATCGTTTAACAGCCGGTCAACAGCTATATATTCGCCGGCTGAGCTGGTTTCATTGCGGTACATATAAAGATTTAAATGAGCGGAATTTATCGTACTGGCGGGCGGCAGGCCGCTTAAATCGAACTTTAGCAAGGACCTGTAAGAATCGCCTGGTTGTGTAAACTGGCCACAGAAAAGGGCAATAATAGTTCCGAAATTTTGGTCTGGAAACCATTGGGCAATATATACATCCTGAGTGGGTAAAGATGAACGTGATGCCAAAGAAATCATCCCCTAATTCAATAATGCTATATACTATGCTTCTTGCCAATAAACTGTCAAAACGTGGGAACTCATTGCGCTGTTTTCATCTAGGATTCTTAAACGGAGTGGGCTATAGATAGAAAAATGTCTTACTCCAACTACTGTGGAATAAGACATTTTCGTTCGCGCTATAGGAGGGTCATTCTTTGATGACTTGTCAACCGTTCAATATTACAAAACCTGCTTCATAGCGGCAGATTTGGGCCCAAATAAGGATGGATATCAGCGGGGCAATTTTTTCATGAACCGGGCGGCTGAGCCTGGCTCCGTACACAACACAGCAAGGAAGCCCTTTTATAATGGTTATATAGAACCCTGCTTCGCGTGGTCCTTCAGCCATAATATTCACCGTCTCTAGAAATTCGCTCCAGTTGATTTCGTAATCACCGCCCGGGTAATACGTCTTGACCCCTTCTTCGAGCAGTTGTGCATCGAATAATTCGCCCTGCAGCGAGGGAATAGCATCTGATTCTCCAATTCCCGAAAACATCGCTTTTACAGCTTTAACAACATCTATTGGAATCATGTTGGTTCTCCCCTTACAGCTTTGGCCTCTTAAGTATTACCCATTTACTACATAATACACATATTTTCATTGAAATAAGTATACAAATACTGAGTCCTGGCGCTCTACGACATTATACGTTTTCTCAAGTTGGCTGTTTAGCTCCCCTTTGTTTACATATTTTACAGGAGGATTTGGATAGAAGCTTATAGAAATCCTGAAATTGCACGCTTTTATAGGTGCGGAAAGGGGAACGATTTTGAAGCCTTTACGTATGTTCAGGAACCCGTTCATTCTAACCTTGTTATTTACTATATTAGGAACGTTGGGATTCAACCCGCCTGCCGGCGCAGTCGCCGTTCAATCTCCCGCCCGGATATATATTAATGATAAACAAATCGATTTTGAGGTAAATCCAGTCACAGTAAACGGGCGTACCCTGGTGCCGGTAAAGAAAATCTTTGAAAACTTCGGCGCTGCCTTAAACTGGGATGAGAAAACGCAAACCGTAACCGCCTGCAATTTAAGTACAACCGTCACCTTAACCATCGGATCATATAATGCAACCGTCAATGGTGAGGTTAAAAACTTAAATGAGCCGGCCCAAATTATCAAGGGACAAACTTTTGCTCCCTTATCCTTTTTAGTAGAAGCCTATGATTGCGAGATGAACTGGGATAAAGAGAGACAGCTTATCAAAATCTACAGTGGGCAGGGACAACAAAAGCAAACGGCTGGAGTAACTGCTGTAGCCGCTGGGCAGCAGACGCCGGCTAATCCCGTTTCAGCAACGGCTGCTGAACAGTCGGGGCCAGTCATGTCCGTCACAGTAACCGCTGATGATTTGCATATAAGAAGCGGCCCTTCAACCTCATCGGATGTGATTGGCCTGGTGCCCTGCGGTACCATTCTGGCTTATGTGGGAGAAGCAGACGGGTGGTATCAGGTAAAATACCAGGGACACCTGGGTTGGGCAGCAGGCTGGTATTGCACGCCGCCATCGAACGACAACGTTTCCAGAGGAATAAAAATGACCCTCCTGCCGGTGCCTTCCGACCCTGAAGCTTTTGTCCGGCAGATGAAGCCTTATGCTGAAACTGCCAGCAAAGGAACCGGCCTTCCGGTCAACTTCCTTCTGGCTCAATGGGCTGAGGAGTGCGGGTATGGAACATCGTCACTGGCCCAGTACTATAATAATTTCGGGGGTATAAAAGACCCGGATACCGGCGGCTTTATACAATATACCACTCCCGATGAGTTTGCCCAGGATGTGGTAAGGATATATACCGAATACTCTAAATTTGCGAAGCTTCTCGCGGATGCCAGGGACGGCGCTTCATTAAAAACCCTTTTCAACGATCTGAGCAGGTGTGGATACGCGAGTTCGAGCTCCTACGGTGAAAAGATCAGAACTCAGTATCTTCCGACTATAGATGAGGTCCTGGAAAATATAGAATAAGTTCAAAAGCACATAATATGACAAGGCCCTTGCGAGTATAAAACCCGCAAGGGCCTTGGTATTTAAGCAAATTATCTTAACGCAGCAGATCGGTCGCGGCTATAAGTCGTTGAATCTCATTTACCCCTTCATAGATCTCGGTAAGCTTGGCATCGCGGAAGATGCGCTCAATGGGGAACTCGGTTGTATAGCTGTATGCACCCATGACCTGCATTGCTTTGCTGGCCACCCGGTGGCAGGCCTCGGACGTAAACA
>JBDKUE010000140.1:0-4981 GCA_039679855.1 Syntrophomonas sp. | reverse complement strand
GATAGATTACCAAATATCGTATACACCTGCGTTAAACGTTCATCATCAAAGGCTTTGGCGTAGCTGGGGCCGTCAACGCGGTAACATATCCATTCGTAAACAAAAACGGTGGTCATCAGAACGGCAGTGGATAGAATCCATGAAATTGAACTGGTCGGATAAATAATTAACAATTGCAGTAGTAATAACAATAACAGTCAATGCGCCCCATAGTTTTAGCAGTGTAAGCGGGCTAATTTTGGGCATTCATCATCCCTCCTTACCGTCTTCCAGGAAAAACATTTCTTCGACCGGAACCGAAAAGTAAGCGGCTATTTTCAGGGCTAATGCAATAGAAGGCTCATACTTACGGTTTTCTATTGCCAATATGGTGTGCCTGGTCACCCCCAGAGCTTCGCCTAGTTCTTCCTGGGTCAGATCTCTCATTCGTCGAAAAAGTCTGAGTTTGTTTCCAACTCCAGCCATAGCATACAATCCTTTTCTCTAGATATATTAATATGGTATAGCAAGCATTACAAAAAGTAAAGCTAGCATAACATTTTTCCCGAGAAAAACAGTCTAACTGCTCCTTCCCGTAATAGCGATACCTGTTATAGCTGTCAACCTTTATGAGAACTAGATATTAAAGGGAAAAATAAAATAAGACTTGCGTCCCAGAAATGCAGGATATATAATACAAATTAGGACTATAGTGTAATGGGATGCCATTAACTAGTAGCAGGTTAAGGAAAGAGGCGAGGAAAATGAGTACTAACCAGGTCAGTTTATCTTCAGCTATGCGCAGCAATCTTCTCAGTTTAGCACACACCAGTAAACAGATATCGCAAACCCAGGAACGTTTATCGTACAGTAAAAAAGTCAATAGTTCTATGGATAATCCAATGAACTACTTTGCAGCGTTATCTCTAAATTCCAAATCCGATATGCTATCAGCACGCTTGACCGATACGGTAAGCATAAGCCAGGAGGCTATAAACGCTCATTCGTCAGTGGGCCATAACATTACGCTTGGCGATGCAAATGAAGCGGCTAATATGCAGGCTTTACAAACTCAACAAACCCTGAGCATAAAAGCACTGTCATTACCCAGCCAAGCATGCCAATCAGTCCTCCAGTTATTCAGATGACGATTTATTCGCTATAAAAAAGGGATGTCCTTTTAATGTACAGAAAGGGCATCCTTTGTTATTTTCCAAAAGGGACAATGGGGACGGAGCATAATATCCCATTTGGGACATTATGCTCCGTCCCCATTGTCCCTTTTGGGAGGAGTCCATGAGTTGTCTCGTTTGATGATCAGTTGTACGTCAATTTGCCGTCGTAGCTGACTATCACTGAGGCTACCGGATACGGATTTTCAAGCGGTTGGACTTCTGTAAAGCCCCCATCCAGAGTCCCTTTTAAAATGGCCGAGATTAAGCCTTCACTGGTCAACTGGCCTATGTAAATATTACTGTCCCTATCGGTGCCGATAAGTGCGTATTGTTCTTCCCGGGGTGAAATCATCTTCTGTTTACTCTTTTCATCTATTGTATATATGGCGTAAGTGTCTTGATTATCGAACAACAGGATATCATTTCCCGGCAACAGGGCTATTCGCGAAATCGGGGAACTAGTTGAGAGCTTAACGGGGAAATTGTTTTTTATGGTGCGATAGATGGAACTGGTCTTACTGTCTTTAACCAGAACGTAGCTAACATCAAATTGTGAGGAATAGACGGCCGAAATGATCTGGGAGTCGCCGGGCAAGCCGATAATCTGCTGTTCCTGAACGAAAAGATCGTTTTCAATATTATAAATCTTAAGGGAAAGGGCAGTATCATCGGACATGCTTCCGCTGATGGCAATCAAGGCCAGGTGAGTTTCGGGCACCCAGGAAAAGTGGGTGATTTGGTCCTCTTCCTCAATAGGGATTTCAGTTATTATATTGTTGTCCGCATAAAAAACAACTCCCTGGGACTGCATCTCCACATAGTATTTTTTATCGTAGGAAACGTGGGCGGGATTGGCCGGAAGCTTTGATACATCCAGAATTGCTTCCTGCGAGAAAGTGGCCGCAGGCAGGAGCACCACCTGATCCACGTAGTAATACACACCGATTTGCAGTGCTATAGATATCAGCAGCATATATAGATATTCTTTCTTGAGAATACGTTCTTTCATGTTGGAGCCGTTCTCCTTATATCACCACAAACGCGGTGGGAATAGTACGCTCACCAGCCGCACCACAGGGGCGGTTTATAACCTTGCCCTGATAGTACATAGTGGTGCTTGATCCTCCGTCCAGATTAGCCGCTGTGATAGCACCGGCTTCGTACAAGATGTTTTGGACGTCAAGCAGAGTAGCACCCAGCGAATAGGGGGGCTGACGCCCGTCAATCACCAGAAGAAGTATGTGCCCATCGGCTTTCTGACCGATAGCCGACCGCGGGGCGATTCCCCAACCTCCGTCTCCGCTGGTAATTTGCTTCTGGCCGTTTACAATGAGAACCGGGTTGAAAGAAATGCCCTCGCAAATCTTCATTTCCCTGATCTGTTTGGGGGTGTACCTGCCGCAAATAAGCACTCCCTGGTCATTAAGGCCGATTAACGGAAATGCTTCTTCTGACTTGGAGCCATATAAAAAAGAACCGTTTCTGATTACCAATCCCCACGGTTCTCCTCCGTTGCCGGTCCCCTCCGGGTCCACAAAGCCTCCTGCATTGACGCAGGCAACAGCTCCGATCTTTTCGGCTATTTTACTGGCAGTTTGGCCGGTCCGGCCCAAATTTTCCGCTATTGCTACTTTCACGCGGGTTGGATCGCTGATCTCCAGCAAATAGCCTTTATACCGGGTGCTCGCGATGCTGGTCAGCTTAACATCTTTGCTGTGATCGTTTTCAAACTTCGATATAATCTGGCTGCTGTCAGAGTCTGCGTCTTTCTCGGCCAACAACCGGTCAACCTCTGCATCACTCATAACATAGCGCAGCAAATAGGCGTGCATGGAGGTGGCCACTGCCCCTATCGCTGTGCTGCGGATATTGGCGAAAGGGCCGTAAAGCACTACCAGCGGGGAAGACAGAACCAATACAAGAGTGAAGATTATCAGAAAGCGAATGCATAAAGCAAGATTCTTCTTCATTAGACAAGCATTCCCCCCAAACGACATACCTCTTTAAAATTATACTGTATTTATTCATTCCTATCATTTAAATATTAGGGTTTTAAAACCATTTGGTGCTTTATACTTGAGGAGGGGTAAACGCTATCTTTTACCCCGGTAAATCCCCGATATAACCAGGAGCTGCAAAAACACCAAAGATGAAAAGTGTCTAATCCTACATTGGTGAACTATCGGATAAGGCACTTGTTTCAATAAAGCAAGAATATGATAATGATTTATAGAGAACCATTCTCCAGACACTCTCTCCCCAAAACCCTTTTGAGAAAGGCGCTGAAAACTATTGTCAAAACGAAAGCTAATTTTAATAACCGCACTGATCCTGGCTGCTATCGCTGTAGCGGGGACGCTTTACTATCGTCAGGCCCGGCTGAGCCAAAATGCGGTACCGCCTCCTTCTGAACAAGCCGCATTACTCCCGGCAGCTGCAGACAACCCGGAACCGTCTCCGGTTCAACCAGCGCCAGATCCTGCGGAGCTTGCCAAACGACCTCCCGTTTATGTGCCCATTTTTATGTACCATGAGGTGGGGGAAGGTTCCAACAACCTGTATCTTGCCGAGAAGAACTTATATGCGCAGATGAAATACCTATACGATAGTGGTTTCCAGACCATTACTATGGCCCGGGCCCGAGAGATGCTGGCCAATAAAGAGGATATGACCAAAAAAGTGGTGCTGACCTTTGATGACGGCTATAAATCTTTCTATAATACCGTTTGGCCGGTTTTAAAAGAGTTTAACCAGACAGCTACCCTGTATGTGATCAGCGATTTGGTGGGTAATGATAGATATGTAAGCTGGGAGCAGGTAAAGATCCTGGCCGATAACGGGATTGAAATAGGTGGCCACACTAAAACCCACCCGCTTTTAGCCAGAATAGACCCTGATTTATTGGACGACGAGATAAGCGGGGGCAAAAAGGAAATTGAAGCCCACATAGAACGGCCGATAACATCCTTCTGCTACCCAACCGGCAGCTACAACCGCCAGGTGATCGCGAAAGTAAAGGAAGCGGGTTATGAAACGGCTACCACCATGGAATCGGGCAAGGCCTCATCTAAAAATGATCCCTTTCTCCTCCCGCGTTGGGGTGTGTTTAAGCAAGAGTCGTTGTCTGTCTTTGTGGCTCATTGCGAGTGAAGCGGGGGATAGGGCAATCCCGCTGACTCATGATGGGGAAGCAGGCGCGATTATAGCGTGGGATCTTTGGCATGGCTGACTTGCTCGCCAGGAAATTTCCATCCAAAGCGTTCTTCCATTTCTAAAGCACACATCAGGTTCCATGCGGCGGCTACCAAATGATCTTCATCATCCATGCCCTGCATGTATTTCAGGATATGCCTGAGACCTGAGTCAATAAAGCTCTTGATAGGTATGCCTTTTTCCCAATTCCGTTCACCGTATTTTCTGGCCCCGGCCTCAAAGTGCCGGGCCAGGCGGAGTATGGCCGCAGGGGGGAGAAGATCACAACGACCCTTGCCTTCTTGCATGTCCCTCACTGCTCCAGATGCGAATTCATGTCTATCGCCACTATCTTTTATTTCCGGCAAATTTATTCCCCCTTGTTTATGCTTTCGATCGCTCCAAAGTAATTTGTAGAAATATTCCTCAAACACCCTTGGCATTCCTTTTTTATACCGGGAAGATAAAGCCCCAACAGGAAAGAGTACCTGTCGGAGCTTAACAATGGTCTTAGTAGACCCGGAGTGAATTCCCCGGGTCTAATCACTACTCCTGTCCCGCTTATTGCGCTGCTTGTCTTCATACATTAATTCATCGATATGTCTGATGAATTGATCCTGGCTCATCCCGGAGCG
>JBDKUE010000041.1:0-4993 GCA_039679855.1 Syntrophomonas sp. | reverse complement strand
CACCTGGAATTTGGCGTCGCTAAACTCCTGCATGATCGCTTCGGAGAAGCTGCTGATGCTCAAAATTTTAAACGAGCCGTTTTCTTTTACCAGGATGGCAGCCAGCAGCTGCTTTTGACCGTCCATTTCCAGGTAATAAGGGACCACCGCGGCGTAATCACCGACCTTGGTATTAGCCGCCAAAACCGTGACCGTAAAGGCCCCTTCGGTCTGCTGCTTGGCGAACAATTCGCTGCCCTTCTTGACCAGTTCGGAACGCACCGCCAGCAATTCAGAAGGCTTTTTATCCAGGTATTCAGGCATAAATTCGGCCAGGAAAGTAACGTTAAAGCTGTCTGCCACCTTGTCATACTGCTTGGCATTTAAAGCCTGGTACAAATTGGCAACGACGTTTTTGGGGCTGCCTGGATCGTAACGATCAGCATAAAACCACATTCCCGCAATGACTAGTAGAGCAATAATGGGAAGAACCAGTGGTATCTTATAATTAGGATTGGCTGGTTGTTTCTTTTCGTGTGCGTTTTCAGCATGTCCATTATCCGACAAAACACTTTTACCTCCACTTCCTAAGACTTATGAGTCAAATTGTAGCACATTTTAAAAAGAGTGGATACTTAATAGATGGATTTTCCAGCGGCGCCAGGCGCCCGGATCGCACCTTGAGAGGACCGGTAAATGCGGGGGCTTGGCTTTCGTTGACGCTTGCCGGACGGTCTGCTATATTTATGAAGAAATAGGGAATTGGCAATTGAATTCAATTGGGGGAAAGACAATGGCACAGGCAAAAACCTATCAAGGCTCGAGCAATTACATCGTTTCCGATGAACTTATGAATGCGGTAAATATTTCAATAGCTCTGCAAAAGCCTCTGCTTATCAAGGGTGAGCCGGGCACCGGAAAGACCATGCTGGCCCAGAGCATCGCTGACGCTCTGGGAGTGGACCTGCTTATCTGGAACATAAAATCGACCACCAAGGCCCAGGAGGGATTATACGTTTACGACACCGTACAGAGGTTGTATGATAGCCAGTTCGGCGATCAAAACGTGGCCAACATTAAACAATACATCAAACTGGGAAAACTGGGCGAGGCCTTTACATTAAACGAAAAGGTGGTCTTGCTCATCGATGAGATCGACAAGGCCGACCTGGAATTTCCCAACGATCTGCTCTGGGAGCTGGACCAGATGAGTTTTTACATCCCTGAAACCAAGGAAACCATCAAGGCCGCTTCGCGCCCCATCGTGATCATAACCAGCAACGCCGAAAAAGAACTGCCCGACGCCTTTTTACGGCGTTGTATTTTCCATTATATAGCCTTCCCCGACCCGGAAGGCATGGAGAGAATTGTTGGCGTCCATCATCCCAGCCTGGAGCGCAAATTGCTAGCTCAGGCCATGGATGCCTTTTACATGATCCGCAATGTGCCCAATATTCAGAAAAAACCCAGCACCAGTGAACTGATTGACTGGCTGCAGGCCCTGGTGGTGGGGGGGGTCAACCCGGCCAAAATTAAACAGGAACTGCCTTTCCTGGGGGTATTGCTGAAGAAGAATGAAGACCTGGACACCCTTTTGAACCAGCTGCACGGCAAAACCCAAACCCGGAACAGCAGCCAGAACTTGGGCTTCAGGGGCCGCTATTAATCTATGGCCTTAAGAGGGGACTTAAATGTTTACTCATTTTTATTACACACTTAAAAACTTCGGGGTGCCGGTGTCGTTCAATGAATGGGACGCCCTGCTGGACGCCCTGGAACATGGCCTGGCCGGCTCCAGTTTAAACGGTTTCTATTATTTGAGCCGGGCCTTGCTGGTAAAGACGGAAGCGCACTATGACCGGTTTGACCAGGCTTTTGCCAGCTATTTTGGCAGTATTGAAACACCCGAGGGACTTCCCGAAAAGATCTGGGAGTGGTTGGATAAGGAACTTCCCCAATTGGAAATAACCGAGGAAATGAGACGCAACCACCACCAGCTGGACCTGGAAGAGATGAAGCGGATGCTGGCCGAACGGCTGGCCGAGCAGAACGAGGAGCACCATGGCGGCAACCGCTGGGTGGGAACTGGTGGCACTTCGCCGTTTGGTCATTCCGGCTATCATCCCGGAGGCATTAGAATCGGCGGCCAGTCTCGTAACTTATCAGCGGTCAAAGTGGCGGGTATGCGGCGCTTTCAGGAGTTCAGAACTGACGAGACCCTGGGAGTGCGGCAGTTTCAGATAGCCTTGCGCAAGCTGCGCATGTTCACCACCAGGTTGGATGGGGTCAAGACCGAACTCGACCTTGATCAGACCATCAATAAAACCTGTGACAACGCGGGAAGACTGGAACTGGTATGGGAAAGGCCCCGGGAAAATGGGATCAAGATCATACTGTTGATGGACGCCGGGGGGTCAATGTACAGCTACAGCCGGCTGTGCAACCAGCTGTTTACGGCTGTCAACCGTTCCAACCACTTCAAGGACCTAAAGGTCTTTTACTTCCACAACTGCATTTACGACTGGCTGTATCACAGTTCTTATTGCAGCCTCAACGATTTTACGGAAACCGAATATGTCCTTCGCACTTTCAGTCAGGATTATCGCCTCATTATAGTGGGTGACGCCAGCATGGCTCCCTCGGAACTGAACCGGGTGGGGGGCATAATAGATTGGGAGTTGTACAATGAGCGCCCGGGCATGGAGTGGCTGCAGCGTTTACGCCGCCATTTCGAATATTCGGTATGGCTCAACCCCATCCCCCAAAAGTACTGGTCCTGGACGGATGGTTCCTACAGCATAGGGCAGATTTCCAAGGTCTTTCCCATGGAGGAATTAACGGTTGACGGTCTGGAGAGGGCCATAAGACAGCTGCGCAGTCGTCAGCTTCTCAGCAGCAGCATTTAAAACAGTCTGCCAAGGGGCGGGAGAGTAACACTCTCCTGCCCTTTTTTAATGAAAAGGATTGACAGTTTGAGCATCGGATGATAGTTTGTAATTAAATAGATAACATACAAACTATTTTTATGTGACATTCGGTTCCCGGGTGCGGCAAACGGATCGGGTAGTCCCTTTTGAATTAGAATTTACGCTGAGTATAGTACTAGCCTGGACTATCCTGGAGGTGGTAGAGTAAATTAGGAAGCCTTGTTAAATATAGGGGGTGATGCAGCCATCTCCGCAGACAATATTGGAAAAGGAGAGGAGAGACGCCAAAATGAATTTTACTTTAACGAAGGAGCAGCTGTTGATCCAAAAGATGGCCAGGGATTTTGCCCAACAGGCCATAAAACCGGCAGTGGAGCAGATTGAAAAGGAGAATGCGGTCCCGGCTGAAATACTGCAGGGGTTGGCGGAACTCGATCTATTCGGTCTGGCCATGCCCGAACAATATGGTGGGGCCAATGCGGGTTATGAAAGCTATGTTCTGGCTATGGAACAGATAGCCAGGGTTTGCACGGGCCCGGCCATGATCATTTCCGCTCACAGCCTCGGATTGGGAGCCATCAGCAATTTCGGCAATGATGAACAAAAAGCCAGGTACATGCCTAAGAGCTGTAAAGGCGAACATATTGCTTCCTTTGCCTTTACCGAACCAGGCACCGGTTCCGACCCCAAACAATTGACCACAACCGCAGTCAAAGATGGAGATTATTATATAATCAACGGCACCAAGAGGTTTATTTCCAATGCCAGCTATCCCGGACCACTGGTGTTGTTCGCCATTGAATCGGAGAGCGGCAAACCGACTGCTTTTATCGTAGACAAACTCTGCGACGGCTATTCGGTAAGTAAGCCCTGGGATAAGCTGGGCTGGCATGGCGGGGACCTGGTCGATATTTACCTGAAGGACGTCAAGATCCCGGCAGCCAATGTTCTCGGCCAGGCGGGCGACGGTTATCCCATTCTCCAGTATGGGATTGCCTACGGCAAGATCGGCATGAATTCAGTAGCTCTTGGCACCACCCTGGCTGCCTATGAGGAAGCTGTGCATTACGCCAAGGAAAAGACCCACCGGGGGCAGCCCATAGCCAAGTTCCAGGCAATTCAGCTCAAGATAGCGGAGATTGCCATGCTATATGAATCCTCTCGCTGGATGGCCTACCGCCTCGGATTCCTGGCCAACAAGCCCAAGAGCTATCGTGATTTTGCCAAGGAAGCGGCCCTGGCAAAAGTGGTAGTGGGGCGCAATGCCATCGAGGCAGCCCGTCACGCTATGGATATTCATGGCTCTTACGGTTTGATGAACGACTACGAAATTGCCCGGATTTACCGCGATGCCGCCATGGGGCCCCAGGTCGAAGGAGTGCTGGATATGCAGAAGATCATTGTGGCCGGGGACATTCTTTTCGGATAAAACCGTGCAGCAAGACTATGCAAAGTTGGTAATAAACCGGTTGATAAGAAACCAAGTACAACGTTCAGGAGGGAAGGGTTCAATGAATATTGTTGTAGCCATGAAACAGATTCCGGATCTTCAGCAGATCCGAATCCGCAACCGGCAGCCGCTACTGGATGATGTGCCCTTGACGTTTGGCAATATAGATAAAAACGCTTTGGAGGCGGCGGTGCAGCTCAAAGAAGCCGCTGATGGACAGGTAATCGTTGTGTGCGCCGGTTCACAGGAGCTGGAAGACACGGTCAAGGAAGCCCTGGCGTCCGGAGCCGATGAAGCCAGGCTGGTAGTTAGCGACCAGGCTCTAGAAAGCAGTCAGAGCGCCAGGCTGATTGCCGCAGCCGTCCAACAGATAGGTGCAGTGGATCTTATCCTGTTTGGAGAAGGAAGCGGGGACAATTACTCCTCCCAGGTCAGTTCCCGAGTTGCCCATATATTAGGCCTGCCTCAGGTTGGTTATGCCAATAATATTCAAGTAGAAGGCGGCTCTTTGCGGGTGACCCGCTCCCTGGAGGACTGTGAAGAGATTCTGGAAGTGGCGCTGCCGGCGGTGGTGTCGGTGACGGCTGACATCAACGAAGCGCGCATCCCCTCGGTCACCCAGATCTTAAAGGCCGGC
>JBDKUE010000165.1:0-3174 GCA_039679855.1 Syntrophomonas sp. | reverse complement strand
ACCAGGCTCTGTTTTATTAGACCGGCCAGATTAATATTAACCAACTGCTTTGTCAAAAGTCTTCCTGCCTTTAAATTCTTCCTGTTTGCCGGCATTCCACTGGTCAACCGGACGCAGGTAGCCTACTATGCGTGAATATACTTCACAGCGGGTTTCCTGGCCCTCAGCGGCACACACCGGACAGTTGAAATGCTCTCCTGCTATATACCCATGCTGCGGACAAATGCTGAAGGTCGGTGATAAGGTAAAGTAGGGCAACCCGAACTGGTTGCATACCTTGCTGACCATTTTCTTAACTGATTGAATTGATGGCACCGCCTCACCCAGGAATATATGGAAAACAGTACCGCCCGTATATTTGGTCTGCAGCGGGTCCTGGATAGAAAGCGCTTCAAACAAATCATCAGTATAGTTTACCGGCAACTGAGTAGAGTTGGTGTAGTACGGTTGGGCACCATCTGCCACTTCTTCACCATTAGCTACAACAATATCAGGATATTGTTTCATATCCTTAAGGGCTATACTATAGCTTACCCCTTCGGCGGGAGTTGCTTCCAGATTGTAAATGTTGCCGGTTTCATCCTGGTATTGCATCAGTCTGTCGCGCATAAAGTCTAAAGCTTCTTCAGCAAATGCGCTGCCCTTTTCGCTGGCAATGTTCTCGCCCAGGAAGTTTAGACAGGCTTCATTCATTCCTACCAGGCCAATGGTAGAAAAGTGATTCTTCCAGTAATTGCCGAAGCCTTCTTTGACATTGCGCAGATAGAACTGGGAATAAGGATATAACCCGGCTTCGGTCAGGCCCTCCAGAATTTTGCGTTTGGTCTCCAGACTGTTTCTGGCCAGGTCCATAAGATAACCGAGTTTATCGTAAAATTCTTCCCGGCTATTGGCCAGATAGCCTAAACGGCTCATGTTTATAGTTACCACCCCGATAGAACCGGTAAGGGGATTAGCACCGAAAAGACCGCCGCCCCGTTTTCTCAATTCGCGGTTGTCCAGCCGTAAACGGCAACACATACTGCGGGCATCATCAGGGCTCATGTCTGAACCAATGAAGTTGGAGAAATAAGGAATGCCGTATTTGGCAGTCATCTCCCAGATTTTATCGTAGTTGGGGTTATCCCAATCGAAATCTTCGGTTATGTTATAGGTCGGAATGGGGAAGGTAAATACCCTTTCCTCCACATCCCCCTGCATCATGACCTCGGCAAAGGCCTGGTTAAACATATCCATTTCCTCTTGGAAATCGCCATAGGTGGTATCCATGTATTGGCCCCCGATTATTACCGGTTCATTTTTCATAAATTCCGGGACCTTCAAATCCATGGTAACGTTGGTAAAGGGGGTTTGGAATCCCACCCGGGTAGGAACGTTCATGTTAAAGACAAATTCCTGCAGGCCCTGTTTGACCTGTTTATAATCCAAGTTATCGTATCTGATAAAGGGAGCCAGGAGGGTATCGAAATTAGAAAACGCCTGCGCCCCGGCAGCCTCACCCTGCAGGGTGAAGAAGAAGTTTACGATTTGTCCCAGAATGGAACGGAAATGCTTGGCCGGTCCGCTGGCCACCTTGCCCCGTACCCCTTTAAAACCTTCGGCCAAGAGGTCGCGAATATCCCAACCCACACAATATACACCCAGTATACCCAGGTCATGAATATGGAAGTCGCCGCTTTCCTGCGCTTTTCTGATTTCCGGAGGATAAATTTGGTTCAGCCAGTACTGGGAAACCAGTAATGACGCTATGTGAAAGTTCATGCCCTGTAAAGAGAAAGTCATATTGGAGTTCTCTTTTATGCGCCAATCGTTTTTACCCAGGTAGTCGCCGATAATCTTGTTATTAGCCAGAAGCTGCCCGGTTTTACGCATCATTTCGTGCTGGTTGCGGTAGAGTATAAAGGCTTTGGCAGTCTTATAATTACCGTTTTTGACCAGTACCTTTTCTACTAAATCTTGAATATCTTCAACACTGGCTATTTCATTGCCCATAAACATATATTCAGCGATTTCCATGACTTTATCGGCCAGTTGTACTGCCATGTCATAATCTTTTCCTCCGACAGCCTGGGCTGCTTTCCAAATGGCATTAACTAATTTTGGTTTTTCAAATGGTACTATGCGGCCGTCTCTTTTCTTAATTTTAGTGATATCCAACCTTAATCCTCCCTTAACTCTACTGGTAGTACCACAATATCTATGGTATGAAAAATTTTGTACCACTATATTGTGTATGAATATTATAGTTTTTCTGCTCCTCTAGTTCAAATTCAATTTAGCCGTTATTAGCGCTTGTCCATTATAGAATTAAGAATCTTAACGATTTTTATTCAATTGCTAAAGATTTCATTTTTGGCGAAAAAACAAGCAGGATGGGCCGTTTGACCCAACCTGCTTAAGATATTTGACTCAATTAAGCTATTTCTTAGAATTTCTTTATCAATCTTTAATATTTAACATATTATCCTATTTTTTACTTATTTCTCTGTCCAACAAAGCTTGAACCTTGAGCGGCAGACCAAACAGGTTGATAAAGCCTTCGGCGTCTTTGTGGCTGTATATGTCGTCAGCACCAAAGGTGGCTATTCTTTCGTTATACAGGGAATAAGGGGATTTTGAAGCTACTGCTTCGCAGCTGCCCTTATACAGTTTTACGCGAACGCTGCCGGTCACGGTTTTTTGAGTTTCTTCCACAAAAGCATCCATGGCATATCTTAGTTTGCAGAACCAGTTACCATCATAGACCAGCTCGGCATATTTTGTGGCCAATTGCTCTTTAAACTGCAGGGTGCGGCGATCCAGGGTCAGCCGTTCCAGTTCTTCATGGGCGGCATAGAGGATAGTTCCTCCCGGAGTTTCATATACTCCTCTGGATTTCATGCCTACCAGCCGATTTTCGACCATGGTGACAATGCCCACTCCGTTGGCTCCGCCTATACGGTTAAGTTCCGATAGGAGTTCTACCGGACCCATGGTTTTGCCATCTATTGATACCGGAGTACCCTGTTCAAAGCCTATTTCCACATAGGCAGGTTTATCCGGGGCCTGCTGAGGGGGAACCGTCAGCATTAGCATATCATCTTTGGACTCATTCCAGGGATCCTCCAGGTCGCCGCCTTCGTGGGAAATATGCCATATATTGCGGTCCTGGCTATAAATCTTTTCCTTGGTAAC
>JBDKUE010000162.1:0-2888 GCA_039679855.1 Syntrophomonas sp. | reverse complement strand
ACCAGGGAAGATCCAAATACGGTTCCAAGCGACCCAAGAAGAAATAGGAGGGAGGAAGGGCATGCCTAGGAAAGGACCCGTCCCCAAACGCGACGTATTACCGGATCCCATTTACAACAGCAAGGTTCTCACCAAGCTGGTTAATCAGGTTATGTGGGATGGTAAGAGGAGCCTAGCGGAGAGCATCTGCTATGGGGCTTTTAACATCGTTTCCAAAAAGTTAAATAAAGATCCCCTCGAGGTTTTCGAAGTGGCAATGAAAAATATTACGCCCATCGTTGAAGTCAGGGCCCGCCGGGTGGGTGGAGCCAACTACCAGGTTCCGGTTGAAGTCCGGGCTGAGAGAAGACAAACCCTGGCTATCCGCTGGCTGGTCAGTTATTCCCGTAAACGCGGGGAAAAGACCATGGCCGAGCGTCTGGCTGGTGAACTGATGGATGCTTACAACAGCACCGGGGGATCAGTTAAGAAAAAAGAAGATACACATAAGATGGCGGAAGCCAACAAGGCCTTCGCTCACTATCGCTGGTAGCCGCCAGCTATTGAGCTTTGGAGTGTAATCTGCATGGCCAGTAAAGCTGATCTATCATTAGTCCGAAATATAGGCATTATGGCTCACATCGATGCCGGAAAAACCACAACTACCGAGAGAATACTGTACTACACAGGCAAGGTACACAAAATCGGCGAAGTGGATAAAGGCACAGCCACCATGGACTGGATGAGCCAGGAGCAGGAAAGGGGTATAACTATTACCTCTGCTGCTACTGTCTGTAACTGGAAAGATTGTGATATTAGTATTATCGACACGCCCGGCCATGTTGACTTCACAGTTGAGGTAGAACGGTCTTTAAGAGTGCTTGATGGGGCGGTAGCTATATTCTCTGCTGTGGAAGGGGTGCAGCCCCAGTCCGAAACCGTATGGCGGCAGGCAGACCGCTATAACGTTCCCCGGATAGCCTATATCAACAAGATGGACCGTATCGGGGCCGACTTTTTTAGAGCCGTTAAGATGATTGAAGAAGTGCTTGGCGCAAGCCCGGTGCTTATTCAAATACCGCTGGGATGTGAAGACAGCTTTAGCGGGAGTATAGACCTGATCCGGATGGCGGCCTATGTTTATGAAGATGAACTTGGCGAGCAGTATCTGGAAAGAGTTCTTTCACAAGAAGAAATATCAGAAGTAGAGAAGCATCGCAGTGCGCTTTTGGAAAAACTGGCCGAACACGACGACCTCATCCTGGAGAAATACCTGGAAGGGGAAGCTATTGGTGAGGAAGAAATCAATTCCGCACTTAGAAAGTTGACCATCAACAACAGCGTCGTACCGGTTTTATGCGGATCATCTTTCCGCAACAAAGGAGTACAGATGCTGCTTGACGCTGTAATCAGTTATCTGCCGTCTCCGCTCGACAAGCCACCGGTTAAGGGTGTAGATCCGAAGACTGGTGAAGAGCTTACTCGCAAAGCGGATGTCAGTGAGCCCATGACTGCCCTGGCTTTTAAAATAGCCGTTGACCCGTATGTTGGTAAACTCACCTATTTCCGGGTCTATTCCGGAAAGGTGAAAAACGGTTCCTATATATTGAACAGCAGTCGGGAAAAAAAGGAACGCCTTACCAAGATCCTGCGCATGCATGCCAACCACCGCGAAGAAATTGAAGAAGCGGTGGCGGGCGACATTGTAGCCGGGGTGGGTTTAAAAGACACCGTGACCGGGGACACCATGTGCTGTGAACAGAATCCGATTTTACTTGAACATATCGAGTTCCCGCAGCCGGTCATAGACGTGGCTATAGAGCCAAGGACCAAGGCCGATCAGGACAAAATCGGCGAGAGCCTCAGACGTCTTTCGGAGGAGGATCCCACCTTCTGCACCAGGGTGGATGAGGAAAGCGGGCAGACCATCCTTTCGGGAATGGGAGAGCTGCATTTGGAGATAATCGTTGACCGGCTCCTGAGGGAGTTTAAAGTCAACGCCAATGTCGGTAAGCCCCAGGTGGCCTATAAAGAGACCATTACTAAAATGTCCAAAGCGGAGACCCGGTTTGAAAAGCAGACCGGAGGCCGGGGCCAGTACGCTCATGTAATCATAGAAGCCACTCCTTTCGAGGAAGGGCAAGGACGGCGCTTCATCAACCGGGCTCATGCCGAAAGCATTCCCCATCACTTTGTGGGTGCGGTGGAAGAGGGTGTTATGGGAGCCCTGCAGGCCGGCATACTGGCCGGCTACCAGGTGGATGACCTGGAAATAGCGCTTACCGGAGGCTCTTTCCATGAAGTTGACTCCACTGAACAGGCCTTCAAGGTTGCTGCCAGCATGGCGGTAAAAGAACTGTTGGCAGGCGGCGGGGAGGTTCTGCTGGAGCCGATTATGAATATTGAAATACTGACTCCGGAAGAATATGTTGGAGAGGTAATTTCCGACCTCAATATGCGCCGAGGAAGAGTTCTGGGATTTGAAGAAAACAAGGAGAGCCGGGTTATTAAAGGCATAGTACCCCTGGCCGAAACCTTCGGCTATGCTACCAGCTTGCGATCGGCCAGCCAGGGCCGGGCCAGCTTTTCCTTGCATATCAACAACTACGGCGAAGTGCCGGAGTCCAAGAGTAAAGAGATCATAGCCCGGAGATACGGGCTGCCAGTATAAAAAACACAAAAAGGAAAGGTGAGAGACAGGATGGCAAAGGCAAAATTCGAGAGGACGAAACCCCATTTGAACATAGGGACAATTGGTCATATAGACCATGGCAAGACCACCTTGACAGCGGCCATCACCCTGTGTTTGTCCAAGGTTGGGGGAGCCAAAGCGACATCGTATGATGAGATCGACAAGGCGCCGGAAGAAAGAGAAAGAGGAATAACCATCAACACGGCGCACGTGGAGT
>JBDKUE010000056.1:0-14829 GCA_039679855.1 Syntrophomonas sp. | reverse complement strand
TTTATTTTAATGCTTCCCGGACCGCGTAAGCCACCTGAATATTGATAAGCAGCGGGCTGACATTCAGGCGGTACAAGCGCTTCAGCCCGGCGATGGCATTTAACTTTTCAATAATACGCTGTGGATCGATGTTTTTAAGAGCCCCGGCCAGTTTAATATTATCCGGCTGTTGTAAAGAATCCTGCTTTTCGGTTAAACGGTACAGTAAAATGTCTCTTAAGACCGTTTCCATCATAGCACAGAGCAGCTGAGCATTCTCTTCCATCTTTTCGGCTGCCAGTAAAGCATGAACCGGGGCGTCCTGCTCTAATTCTGCCACCAGCTGCCGGGCTTTATCCCATAAAAGGGCAAAACCCTCTTCGGAAGCAAATTTTAGGGCAAGGCCAACACTCCCCTGCCCCAGTGCGGCTGCCCGCCGGGCGGTTTGATCTTCAACCCCCAGCTCCTTAAGGCATTCCACTACCAAATGCTCGGCCAGCGGAGCAAAACGGAGCAACTGGCAGCGCGACTGGATGGTCTCGCTCAAGTTTAATTGGTCGGCTATTAGTATTATAACTGCATAAGGGGGGGGCTCTTCCAGCACTTTCAACAGAGCATTGCCAGCCGCTTCACTGAGCAGGTGGGCATCATGCAGCAAGATCACCCGGTAGGTCCCTCGATAGGGCTTTAAGGCCAACCAGGGCTCCATGGTTTTGGTTATCAATTCGATACCGATCAAGCTGCGGTTTTCCTCTTTTTCAATGATCAGCAAATCCGGATGGACTCCCGATTGTAAAAAAAGCCCGGCTTCCGGGTCGCCGCTATGAAGCAGCCGGCTGGCCAGGGCCTGCGCGGTCTTCATCTTGCCTATTCCGCCCGGGCCGGCAAACAGATAGGCATGGCTTACCCTTCCTTCCTGGACCGCCCTTTCCAGCATATCAATTATATCATGGTGCCCTTTTATCTTTTTAAAATCATCCAATAGTGTCAAAGCCTGCTCCTTATGCAATTAGATCGACCAGCATGCCCCGGATTTTATCCATGGCATTCAGTATGTCCACCGGCTCCTTTTTATTGTTCATAAAGTCTTCAATCATGGCGTCCACTTCTTCATCAATCACACTTATGGTAAACAGTAAAGTCCTTCCCCTCCTGCTGCGGCCCCGTTCCTTGTTCAGGGCATAGGCCCTAAGGGTGGCTTCCTGCAGGAAATTTTTAACCATTCTCTTGTACAGCATCAGATCGTTGATATTCAGACTGCGGCTCAAACGGCCTCCGATCCTGTCCAATTCTTTGAGAATCTCTTTCATGCGCATCTGCATTTCGGACTCTCTTTTGTGCGCGAGTTCCTGTTCAAAAGAACCCGGATTTACCCGCTTAACCTCGGGAGCCTGACTTTTGCCGGGATTGATGTAGCCGCCTATTCCTTTTTTATCCCGATCGATCTTCATGCTCAGGGCCTCCCCAAAAGTTTATATGCCGTTTGCCAATTTATCCTTTATAAACAGAATGGCCGTTTCCATTACCTCTTCCGGGCTGCGGGAAGCGTCAATAACCCGCATTCGCTCCGGGTACCGGCCAGCCAGTTCAAGGTACCCGTTTCTGACCTTTTCTTGAAATTCCAGACCTTCATTTTCCAACCGGTCAGAGGGCTGCCCCGCCTGCCGGTCCCTGGCCCGGGCCGGCTCTATGTCTAAAAGCAGGGTCAAATCAGGCTTTATGCCGCCGCTGCAAATGTCATTCAATTCCTGAAGCCGCTTAATCTCCAGGCCACGCCCGTAGCCCTGATAGGCCAGGGTGGAATCCGTATAGCGATCGGCCAGAACGATCTCCCCCTTATCGAGAGCCGGCTTGATGCGTTCTTCCACCAGCTGCCGGCGGGCCGCTCCATATAAAACGGCTTCGGTCCAGGGCTTCATCCCCGAGTTGGCCGTGTCTAATAGCAATTGCCGAATCTTTTCCGAAATCCGGGTTCCTCCCGGTTCCCGGAGGCTGACCAGGGGCCAGTCCTTACCTATCATATACTCCTTGAGCCCGGCTGCCAGGGTGCTCTTTCCGCTGGCATCGATGCCCTCCAGGGTAATAAAACATCCCTTTCCTTTCATTCGAGTCCTTTCCCGGTTTCGTCCAAAACCATTATATAATCTAAAGCCGGATCGTGCGGCCCCTGGGTGTATAAACCCCTCTGTTTAATATACCATAGATATTCCAATGTTTCGGCATCAATCAATTCCCCCGGCAGCAGGCAGGGAATGCCGGGTGGATAGGGTGCTGCCATCTCAGCGCTCAAAAGCCCCAGGCTGTCCTTGAGCTTGACCCGGCGGCGCTCCTGCCAGAAGGCCTGGCGGGGGCTTAAAACCATTCGGGGCATAGGAGGGGGCGGTATTATCTCAGGCTCTCCGGCCGCCCCGCCATATTTAGCGGCAATTGCGGCCAGGGCCAGGTAGAGCCGTTCCCATTCATCCTCACGGTGAAAGAGGGAAAACATAAACATTATCAAACCCGGTTGGGCCAGTTCGGGCTGAATATGGTATTCCCGGCGCAATACATCCGCCATTTGCGGGCTGTTAAGGCCTATTCCAGCTATATGCAGGGTTACTTTGAGGGGATCCTGTCCGGCGGCATAGCGGTCGTTTTTCCCCGAGGGGGTTACGACCCTCATTCCCGGAATTTTATCCATCATGGCCCGGTATTTTAAGGCCGTCTGATGGGCTTTCTCCAGATGCTCATACCCTTTTGCCTGCATAAATTGGCGGGCCAGGTCCATTGAGGCCAGGAGGGGAAAAGACGGGCTGGTAGTCGTGATAAGGCTCAAGGCCGCTGCCAGCTGGTCTCTATACTTATACTCCCGGCCGATATGCAGGCAGGCCCCTTGATTGAGCACCGGCAGGGTTTTATGCAATCCATTGACAGCCGCGTCCGCGCCCTGGCTCAAGGCAGGCCGGGGATAGGCCGGGTGAAATGCAAAGTGCGCTCCATGCGCTTCATCCACCAGCAGGACGGCACCCCGTTGGTGAGCCAGACTCGCCATTTCAGCTATATTCAGGCTTGTCCCAAAATAACTGGGACTGGTTAAGAATACCGCCCTGATTTGTGGGTCGGCTTCCAGTTCAGTTCCGATTATATCTGGATCGAGGGCCAGGGGAATACCGGTTTGAACATCATAGCCACCGGAAAGGTAGCGGGGAACCGCCCCGGAAAGGACCATCCCCCCCCACAGGGAGCGGTGCGCGTTGCGGGGAACGAGAACTTGGGGATTTTCACCCGGCAGGCTCATGAACAGAGCGTGAATACCTGATGTAGCACCGTTGACCAGAAAAAAGCTTTCCCCGGCTCTATAGGCCCGGGCCATCAGAAGCAGCGCTTCCTTGATGTCGGAACGGGGCTGGTGCAGGTCGTCAATGCCCGGAACTTCGGTGAGATCAAGTTCAGCCAGAGAAAGATAGGCCTCCGGCAGCCCTCTTCCACCCACATGTCCGGGCATGTGCAGGCGCAGGTTGTCTTCCCCCCGGTATTTCAACAGGGACGACCAGAACGGAGCTGTCAGCTCTTCAGGATCTTTCGTATTCATTGCCCGGCCCCCCTTTTCCACGAATCTTCTCATTAATTTTATCGCAAAGGGGGCTTTAATCAAATCGCGATAGTGCAACAGGAATGTGCGGGGACTTTGCAACAGGGGGACGGAGATTTTTTTGCATTCCAATGGAATGCAACAAAATCTCCGTCCCCCTGTTGCAAAGTCCCCCTGGTACGCCTAGACTTTGACCATTTTTCTCAGCTTATTCATCAGCATCTCGTAATCGGAACTGCCTACTTCAACCGTCAATATCGCCCATTCGCATTCCCGGCAGATAAAGAAGTTCTTTAACTTCAGTCCTCCGTGAATACCCTGGGCCGGCACCTCACCGCAAACAGTGCAGCAGGGCAGCAGTTTTCCCATCTTTTGTCGCTCCGGAAGGGGTTCCATAAGCAAACATCCTTTTTACTTGATTATTGCCCGGCCCATAAACGGCCATACGGACAGTACCCTAGAATATGTCGCCCAACCTAAAAGAGTGCCTGTTCCAACTAGATGCAAAATGAGTTCGGGGACGGTTCTTCAACTCATTTTTTTTGCAACACGGGGACGGAGATTTTGTTGCATTCCAGTGGAATGCAACAAAATCTCCGTCCCCGTGTTGTATTACTCTTTAATTTTCAAGGGTAGGGCGGGATCGGTTATGGAGCCTATTTTAACGGCAAAGGATGTTTTATTGGCAATATCCTGGTCGGTAATGATGTGGACGTCCAGCAGGCCATCCGCGGCATATCCGGTTTTCAGGTAATTCATTTCCGCCAGGGCCTGGCTCCAGCCATCCAACCACAATTTCAATTGCTCCTCCTGTTCATCATTCCCGCTGAAATGAATGATCAGGTCTATATCGCTGCCCGGCCCTGCGGTTCCGCTGTTGGTGCTGCCGATTACATAGGCGGCTTTTATCCCCATCCGTTCAGGATCCATCTTTTCGGCTATTCTTTGGGCCATGTACAGGCGCCAGCGCCAGTAGCGGTCGTCGTAGCGATAGGGTTCAGGTCGAACAGGCCGCCCGGGCTCAACCGGTTTGGTAATTTCCGGCGATGTGGCGCCGGAATACCTTCCCAAATAACCCAGGGCTTCTTCGAGATCCGCGTTCATATTGATATGCAGCATATCCCCATCGGCCGTATCCGGCACATCGATCACCCGTACGACATCCTCCAGAGAACTGTACTGCGGCAGTATTTGACTTAACATATTGGGTGAACGGGTCAAAAACCGCTCGTTAAACACCATGTCCCTTTCATCTGGATACAAGGGCAGATAGCGGATATTGGCCTCCACCAGGTCCTGAAAGAAATGGGTGCCGAATGACAGTTCGGGAAGGTAATTGCCTTTTTCCCGGGCTATTTCCACCAGGGCGGCGGTATTGTTAATGTCAGCATAGGTAACCTGCACCCCCAGCTTTATGTCCCCACGGCTTCCCCAGCGGCCCGGCCCCAAAAGTATGAACCTTCTCCGGGGCAGCAGGGTGTTTAGCATCCCAACCGCTTTGCCTACATTCAGCAAGTCCTCCAGATTCCGCAGCCGGCTGTAGCCCTCCGGGTCAATGTATACTATATGGCTGATGTTCTGCACCAGGCCATTCGAGATGTAGCGGCGGGCGGAGAATATGCGTTTGGCATCAGCAACGTCGCGGGGAACCGGCGGGGGGGCCACGTCGTCGCCCGACCCCTGGGGGCGGCACTGCAGCAGGTAAAAGTCCCGGCCGTCAGAGGCAAACTCGATATCGATCGGGGACCCCATCTTATCCTGCAAAACCTTGAGTATGGTGGCGGCCTTTTTAATAAAAGGGGTGCCTTCAATAAGTCCCTGAAAGTTGGCCACCAGGTCTTGTTTTTCGCAGTCCAGCTCAAAGGCGTTGAGCCTTACTACCATTCCTTCCCGGTAGGCGGAGACAATCTGGTGCAGATCGGGGACTTCAGCACCATATTCCTTGATCAGCTGGGAAATGGGAATGGTCTCAAAAGTGTTGTTCTCTAAATTTATCACGTCAACTTTTTTAGGAGAGTAGCGCTTTATCTCTTCGGGAACGATATTTACCCTGAGATCGGGTTGACCGGGGGCAATCATAAAAGGAAAATCGTCGTTTAAGCGATCCACCGCCCTGGTCCCCAACCCCATGACCAGGCGCACCAACCCGTCTTCTCGCTTTATCCGGGGCGACCAGCGGAATTCGTTGTTGCTTACCGCCACCCCGGCGTAAAGGGGCAGAAAATAGGGTCCCACTTTATTTCCGACTACCTGTTGAATCATTATGCCCATCTCTTCGTGAAAATCCAGCAGTCCTCTTTCCGCCCGGTAGCGTATAGAGTCCGGGCCGTAGACCGAAGCGTAGACTTCGACAATGGCACCCATCAAGGCTTCCAGCCGCTCTTTTTTGGTTCCCTGGTTGGAGAGAAACAGGCTGCGGTATTTACCCGAGAAGGCGGCTCCCATCTGATCTTCGAGCAGGCTGGAGCTGCGCACAATTAAAGGAACATCTCCGAAGTCGTCAAGGGCCATGGCCAGACTCTTGACGATCCCAGGTGGGAATTTGGCATTCTTGAGGGTTTGAATTATGTTGGGGTAGTCAATACGGATTTCCTGAAGGTCTTTGTACTTCTGCTCGTTGAGACCTTCCAGATTATTATAATGAAGGAACTCGGTGAGCGCATCGGTGGTTATGCACCAGGTACGCGGAACCTTTATGCATTCCAGCAAGGGATGATTGTGGACTTCGCAGCGCAGGATCTGCTGAGCCAAAAAGAGACCGGTGCTCTTGCCGCCGATTTTGCCACGGCTTTCCTCGGGGAATATAAGCCGCTTGACCACTTCATAAAAATGGCTTATCCCCAGATACTGTTTGGCAACCCTGATGAAGGCCAGGTTATCGGACAAAAAGCGCCGTATCAAGGCCACGTCCAGCCATCTCTCGGTGGCCGAATTTAGCATGTTGCTTTCACCGGCAATATTTCTATAGCGCTTGACGGCCTCAACCACCTCGCCCAGAGAAACATCGATCCGGTCTATGGTTTTGACCAGGTCATAGGCTTTTTGCTCCTGAATCCACCGTTTCAAACGAACCGCTATTTCAGTTTCACTGAGGTTCTGGGCGGCCAGCTGAAAGGTCTTTTCACTCAAAAGGTTGACGTTTCCGCGCGGTAGTTTGGCGCTCGGATAATTGACCTCCCAGTTCTGTGAGGCATCGGGCCAGCCCGGGCTGAATTCGCTGAGAAGCTGGGCCGCCCCTTTAGCCCCATTCCAATACAGATGATTGATCATCTTGCGGCTGACATGTACCAGCAATTCCGGGTCTGTTTTGCGCAGCAGATCGAGAATAACCATCCACTCATAGTCGAGGCTGCCCTCGGCCATGTCCAGCCGCGGCCGCTTCCACTCCTGCAGCACCTGTTTGAGCCGGCGGTGGAAAATGGTCTGGCCTATCCTTTCGGCAATAGTCTGAATCAACTTGCGCTCTTTGTCGAGAAAATACCCCTCGGGGCTCTTGGGCACATCCTGGATATATACCACTTCAATGTTGCCCACCACTTCGTCGTCAACCTTGATCAGGCATTTATCGGTAATGGGCGACTTGCAGTAGCCGGGAGTCTGGTAGCTGCGTCGATCAAAGATCATCCTGGCCTCACAGACTTCCGGATACTGCCATCCCGATGGAACCACCTGAACCACCGCCTCTAACAATTCACTCAGAGACAGGCGTTCGTTGCCCAGGATCTCATCAACCTGATAGAGGCAGTTGAGCTCCTTGGCCCGTTCCTTTAGAAAATGTATAGAGTGCTCGTCTAACATATCATTGTCGTGCATTTTGACCACCCGGCAATTGATATCTTTATTTTACACCCACCCGCGCATTTTTACGGCCTGGGCAACACGATTAATTGAGATTACATAAGCCGCGTCCCGCATATATAGTTTGTGCTTCTTGGCTACTTCGTTAACCGCCTGGAAGGCTGCAGTCATTTTGGAGTCCAGTTTTTGCAGCACTTCGTCTTTTTCCCAGTAGTAGTTGGAATTGGACTGCACCTGTTCAAAATAGCTGCAGGTAACGCCCCCGGCATTGGCCAAAAAGTCGGGTATTATGAAGATGCCGCGCTTCTTTAAGACTTCATCGGCATCGGGAGTGGTCGGTCCATTGGCGCCCTCTACTATCATTTCGACCTTGGGGCTGATCTTATTTACATTCTGGGCGGTTATCTGATTTTCGATCGCCGAAGGCAGCAAGATGTCAACTTCCTGTTCCAGCCAGGCATCGCCATCCAAAACTTCGCAGCCCATATCCCGGGCCTTGTCTTTATCAATGCTGCCAAATGAATCGGTAATGGACATGAGCACGGCGGCGTCCAGGCCGTCTTTCTTCCTGAAGGTATAGCTCTTCTTGTCGGTGTTGTCCCAGCAGGAGATGGCGATGGTCTTGCCACCCATTTTGCCATAGAGCTCGGCTGCATACTGGGCCACGTTGCCAAAGCCCTGGAAGCTGGCGGTAGTCTCGGCCACATTGATGCCCAGGTGCTTCAAGGCCTCGCGCACCGTATACATCACTCCATAGCCGGTGGCTTCGGTTCTGCCCAGAGAGCCGCCCATGCCCACCGGTTTGCCGGTTATAAAACCGGGATAGCGGCCGCCATTGATGACTTCGAATTCGTCCAGCATCCACAGCATGTGCTGGGCATTGGTCATTACATCCGGCGCGGGCACGTCCACATCGGGGCCGACATTCTTGGCGACCTGCCTGACCCAGCCGCGGCACAGCCTTTCCTGCTCTCTCTGGGTGAGATTGCGCGGATCACATATTACGCCGCCCTTGCCGCCTCCCAGGGGGATGTCTACTACGGCGCATTTCCAGGTCATCCACATGGCCAGGGCGCGCACCGTGTCAGCGGTTTCCTGGGGATGAAAACGGATTCCCCCCTTGGCCGGGCCGCGGGCGTCATTGTGCTGTACTCTAAAGCCCCGGAATATCCTGGTGCTGCCATCATCCATGCGCACCGGAATCAAAAAATGATATTCCATCGCCGGCTGGCGCAGTAAGGTGCGGGTCGCTTCATCCAAACCGATAATCTCCGCAACTCTGTCAAATTGGGCCTGGGCATTAACGAAAGGGTTGTACGCAGTTTCACTCATCTGATTATTTTCCTCCTTGTACTAAATTGGATGGTATTTCGACTAAACCAATTATATATAAAGAAATGTTCCTTGTATTCAGTATTGCATTAAGAATATTGTATACATTTGTTTTCTAGGCAAAGCCCGCCTTTTTCTGTAGATCCAATATATAGGCTTTTATGAAAAATAGTGCTTAACTTACCTTGCCGTCATATGGATTCAGTATACAAAATTGTTTTTTTCATCTGCTTTTCTCTGGTAAAAAGTTCTTTGGATACAGTATTCCCGGCGACATAGTTTTATATGGTACTATTTGCCAAGACATAAAAAGGGAAGTTGATCGCCGCCGATCAACTTCCCTCAGGGTGTCGATAAAGTATTAATCAGCAAGGATTTAAGATTGCCACGCCTTCGGCTCGCAATGACAACTAACCTATATAGGGTCATTGCGAGGAGCAAAGCGACGCGGCAATCTAAAGCCTTGAATCACGATTATACTATATTGACAGTCTGAGGGCAGGCGATCAATAGCGATCAACTGCCCTTTACAGTTATTCTATTCTATTGGCTCTTTACAGCAATTCTTTCATCAACTCCAGGCTGGTCTGGCTGGTCAGATAGGTAAGTGGCACGTCAAAAACGGTTTTGGCTCCAACCAGGCCTTCGCGGTTCATGCGCAGGGCGGCTCTGGCATAGGCTACCAGAATATTGGCTGTGAACTCCGGGTTGCTATCCAGTTTGAGCGAAAACTCTATTATATGCTTATTTTCCTCGGCGGTGCTGCCGCTGCGGATTACGAAACCGCCGTGCATCATGCGGGAATGGTTCTTTTCAAGCTCCTCTTCGCTGATGAAATGCACTATCGTGTCGTAGTCGGCAAAGTAATTGGGCATGGTTTTGATGTCTATTTCAATCTGGGCCCGGTCAGCTCCCTCATGGGCAACAATAAAACACTCGCGCAGGTGTTTTTCCCGGGTGGTAAATTGCGGGTTCTCGCCGGTTCTTACCCTGGCTACCGCTGTATCGATGGGAATCGTGTACTGGATGCCGTTCTTTACCCCGGCTACCCGGCGTATCGCGTCGGAATGCCCCTGGCTGACCCCCCGTCCCCAGAAGGTATAGTCCTTGCCTTCCGGGAGTATTACTCCGGAAAGCATTCTCATCATGGAAAACAATCCCGGGTCCCACCCCACAGAAATGATACTGGTTTTACCGGCCGCTTGGGCCGCCGCATCCACTGCGCCGTGGTAATCGGCGATAAGGGCATGGGTGTCAAAGCTGTCGATAGTGTTAAACATGGCGGCAAACTGCGGCCCCTGCTCGGGCAGGTCGGTAGCCGATCCCCCACACAGGATCATCACGTCAATTTTATCAACATAATCCTGGGCTTTGGCAACGTGTTCGACGACTACCCCGGGCGTTTTAGGTGCGATGCCCTCCGGCTCCCTCCTGGTAAAAATGGCTGTCAGCATGGTGTCCGGATTCTGTCTTATGGCCGCTTCTACTCCCCGGCCGACATTTCCATAACCAACTATTCCGATTCTAATTTTGCTCATGCACTACACCTCATTGTATAATTTGAACCTTATAAGACTACTTCATTACCGGGGCAAAACCCTCTAAAACATCTAATGTATTCTGTATATTTAATCCACCGTCTTTGGTCAATCAATGAGGTCATCCTGGCGCATAATCTTAACACAGACCTTATCTCCTATAAAACAATAAGAAGCCCGGCTGTTGGCCAGGCCTTTGTCAATCGAGTATTATTGACTCAACTTTCGCAGTTGACATATAATGCGACACAGTACGGTAGCTGCTGAAATGTCATTGCGAGCGAAGCGCGGCAATCTTATTCTTGAAGGCGGATACAATGCGAAAAGACTATTATGTTTATATATTAACGAATTACACAAATACTGTTCTTTACACAGGTGTAACAAATAATTTGCTCAGAAGAGTTTACGAACATAAAGAGAAAATAGCCGATAGTTTTACCAAAAAGTACAATATCAATAAATTAGTTTATTATGAGGTTTTTAACGATATAAAATTTGCTATTGAAAGAGAAAAACAAATAAAAAGCGGGTCGCGTAAAAAGAAAATAGAGTTAATCGATGGCTTTAATAAAGACTGGGAAGATTTATATCCCAAGCTATTATAGATTGCCGCGCTATCGCTCGCAATGACACTATAAATGCATTCTATATATACTGGAACATCAGTCAAGAGCGGCGTTTAGTAAAAGGATCAGTGATCTAATGTAAGCTTTGTACTCCGACGGGTTGGCTGATCCCTCGGTAGTCACCTCCAGGGAGCAAACCTCGTCTCCTTCCCGATTGCTCTTTTTCAGATGTATCAGCAGCTTTATATCTTCATCGCTTCCCATACGTCCTAATTCTAAATCAAGCTGAGCATTTAAGGTATTTAGTCTCTGATACAACCCTTTAAAATTTAACTCGACCATTCCTATTTGATCAAACACATTTTTAAGCAGATCCTGGTTTAGCCTTATGTGGTTTATAAATTTTTCTTTATACATGTTATCGTCGGCTTCTCTAAATACGTCATCAAGTTTTTGGATTTTGCTTTTCCAATGGGCGCTTCCCATAGAAATGCTTAATTTCAGTCCGGAGCCGGCATTGTTATAAGCGGTAATGGTATCCCGAACGCGCTGGCAGGTGGCTTCAACCGATGCCGCATCGCTGTCGGGCAGCAGGATGGCGAATTCATCACCGCCAATACGCGCTATTATATCATTTTTACGCATGGATTGCCTTAGAACCCTGGCCACCTCTTTCAACAATTCGTCGCCCCGGTCGTGGCCATAAGTATCATTAACTACCTTTAAATTGTCTACATCACATATAATCAAACCGGTAGGGTTCATGGAGAAATACTCCATCCGGTGCATTTCGTTTTCAAAATAAGCGCGGTTATAGAGATTGGTCAGGGGATCAAACATACTGTAGTATACCAATTGTTCTTCGGCCAATTTTCGTTCCGTAATATCCCTGATGATAACGAAAATCTCCCGGCATTCCATAGGAATGATGCGGGCTTCATAGTAGCGTTTTGAGCCGCCCCCCTCCAGGGCAAACTCAACCTGGTTAATCATCTGGTTCTCCAGTACTTTAAGAAAAACCGTTTTAAGACGCACCGTGTTGTTTTCTTCAAACAGATTATAGAATTTCTTGCCCAGGGGTTGTTCATCCTTCAACGGTAAATTTTCCATATCTCCTCGTTTATAAGATAGAACATGGCCATCGCGGTCAAGGCGTAAGAAGAGATCGGGAAAGGCCTTAATCATCGCTCTCATTTCCGAGTTGGCCTGGAGCAATTCCTGAGAACTCAGTTCTAAAGCCCGCTCCAGCATGACCCGATCATTGTCCGAGTCCCAGTAAGCCTGGTTTACCACCTCCAGGAACTTGTCCCATTCTTCGGGAAGTTGGGCTTTATTCTCTACATATCTCTTAATTTGGCGCTGTAGTAAAGGATGAGTATTTGTCATGATTACTCCTCCGTAAATGTTGTTATGCTCATGGTCTGGTTGTGAAATCCAGCCGGACAGCCCATGCGATGCGGGCTAATCTCGCCCATGGAATAGAACCCGGTCATTATGGTATCGCTGCCAAATGCCTGTTGAGCCGCTTCTACTTCTTCCTCAGTTCTCTGTTTGAGAACCAAACGCCGTGCGGTACAGGAAACCAACAAAGCGAGCTCCGCTTTCCCTGCTGCTTTTATACATTTTTCCGCCGCGATATGTGCACTATCTATTAAACGATCATAATTGGCCCTCATGAGGCGGACATAAGTGCCCTCGGGAATATCGCCACCGAAGATCAGTCCATCATCTTTTTTGATGCCTATAACCGTTCTGGTAACCGGGATGTCACCTTCATGACTACGAAGATAAAGGGGAAAGTACATTCCAGTGGCAGGAAGTCCTTCTGCCAAATCACCCAGGTACACCTTGTAAAGCTCTAAAGCAGAGCGCCCATCCATTTCATACAAAACATTCCCCCTGGAACGGGTAACCAGCCGTTCCGGGCCAAAAGCATCCCATCCTCCCTGAGTACTGTAGGCTACTTTCAAGCGTCGGCCATAAAAGCCTAATATAGCAGCCATATGACTGTCGGTGGTTTCATTGGAAATCACATAGGTTTTCCTAAATCCGTTTCCATCTCCAGCCAGACCTCCGGTTACTGCTACATGATCGGGAAGCTCAGCCAGCAAGCCCATCATAAACTGATTCCCGTTGACATTCAGTCCGTCGGAAAGGACCAGTACATGGTCTAGATCTTCATGAGGTATGGCCCGGGCCAGATCATGCCCTGCTATATAACTACTTTCGGCTCTGACAATATGGGCGCCGGCTACTTTAGTACAGTTGAAATCAATAGCGGTCCCCACCATAGTTTCATCCAGGATTTGGCTTCCGAATATATTTCCACCGGTAGAGCAGCCAAAAACATAGGCCCCGGGGTAAACCGCTTTTATCTCATCATAAGTTGAGCTGCGCCTTATAAGATCAGGCTCTCCAAACAACAAGACCAGCTGAGCGGAATCCGCAAGTTTCCTCTGTTCTGACAACCACCCGGTTTCTTTTTTCCATTCGATTTGTTCTATATTCAAAACGGCTCCCTCCTACATTTGATTATATAGTAAAAAGTTGTCTAATTATATAAGCTCGCGGGACTTAGCTCCCAAGTTTGATATTAACTTATGACAATACCTACCAATAAAATTTATTATTCGTCATTAAACGCTATCTAACGAAAAGAGCCCTGCTTAAAATAAAACAGAGCTCCTAACAGTACCAACAAAAAGAACGTCAGACTGTGTGACAAAGTCTGACGTCCCTCTGTTGGAATTAAACCAATCCCTGAATTACTTAACTTTCTATGAAGAGCCGACCATTTTCTTAATGCCGGGATCCATTTCATTTATGACACAGGTAAACAAAAGCCGGGGGTATATTGAAGGGCACAAAAGAGATTTCCACCTGGGAAAACTTTTTTAACAGCAGGGATTTCATCTGCAACGAATACTGAAAGGCAACAAATGATCCGTTAGGTTTTAATAATCTTACCACCTGATCAATGATGCTTTCCCGTCTGTCATCATCCAGCAGGGCAAAGGGAATTCCCGAGACAACTACATCCAGGGCATCAATGCCAATGGACTGCATTTTCTGGTTGAGATAGAGCACATCATCAAAATAATATAGCTTGGAATACCGGGCCGCTATTTCACTTCTCATCAAGCAGTCTTTTTCAAAAACAGCTACTTTACAGTCCGGGTGTTTCAGCCGGTATATATCCCTGGTAAAAACCCCTGTCCCCGCCCCTAGTTCGGCCAGCGTGCGTATTTTGCCCCAATCTACCCTTTCCAGCATTTTGCGAGACAGGAACCTGGAACTGGGGGTAATGCTTCCTATCTGGGATGGCGACTCAATGAACTTCCGAAAAAAGCTTATCCTTTCATTTATCTTGAACCAGTTGTGTTCAGCTATACCATTCATATCCTCTCTCCCCTTTTTTGCTTTACAGTTTAAATCTTACAAATTAGACATTCTTTAGACCAGGATTAGAGTTCAATTAGAACCTGTCTCATCATAAAAGCAAAAGATTAAGGTTTAGGGAGAAAGATACTTAAGGGTTTCTTAACAAAATAAGGATTTGTTTTTGCATAGGCACTTTTTTATTGAGCGCTTACGACTTTGTTTAATATTAACTTATGACATAACCTTCCATCAGAAAAGTCAAAATACCCTCACTTTAAGTGAAGGTATTTTAAATGCGATGGCGGAGATGAGTTTAACCTGGACACTGAATGAACCTGTTTATCTCAAACCATAAAACCGTTTTTAGGGTATTAAGGAAAAGTCTTTTTTAAACCTCTAGTAAAGAATTCACTAAAACCTTAAAAGAAACTGATAACACGGGAAAAACCAAATGACCTTTTGCTATTTAATGTTCCGCCATCGCATTTTTAATATACTATGCCACAATTATTTTTGTCCATACAAACCAGTTAGTTTTTTCGACCAAATAGACATCAAAAATGACAGGACAAACTCCTACTTGACTTTGTTTCGGCAAATGCCGATGCGACGCTGACGATGTTTCAGCTAGTACCGACGATCGAAGATGAAATCTGAGAGT